>JAFYZI010000002.1 GCA_017548725.1 Bacteroidales bacterium | reverse complement strand
ACTATCATGCCGAAGGTCACAGCAACGTTATGATAGCCGGAGGATACTCCCCTTACGAATTCCTGAATGTGGGCGTCAACTGGACATTCATCGGTCCTGCAAACCGTCTGGGATTCTATGCCGAGTTCATACCCAAGAAGTATCTGGGCCTGTTCCTGGGCATGGAATGCGCCTCCCTGTCCAGCAACAACAGGTACATCCCCGTGCGGAACTTCACCGAAAGCCTCTCCTTCGGCGTCAACGTTCTGTTCGGGGAATAATAACTACACCACCTTAAAACTATTATGTTATGGATACTTACCGTCTGAGAAAACAGATACACAAACTGCCCGGAAAGGTGATTCATGCGATCCCCCTGCCCGAGCCGGATGTTACCGAAGGCCACGGAGCAAGGAGACAGATCGGAGAGATATGCCGTTCGGCCGGTTACAAGCAGGTGCTGCTGGTAACTGACCAGACTCTCAGCTCGATGGGCTATGATAAAGCAATCGAAGAATCGCTTGAGGCGGCCGGAATCGGCTGTACTGTCTTCAATGGAATCAATTCCGAGCCGAACATCGCCATTATCGAGATGGGACGGAAAGCAGCGCAGGAATGCGGCGCCGAATGTATAGTCGCTCTTGGCGGCGGCTCCGTGATGGACACCTGCAAGATGGTCGCTGCCAGCGTGAAGATGCCTCATCTGTCGGTAAAGACGTTGCTGCTGAAGTTCCTTCCGGTACGCGGAGGGTCTCTGCCCATCATCAATGTACCGTCAACCGCCGGCACCGGAGCTGAATTGACCGTAGGTGCAGTAGTGATGAATGAGAACGGCGTAAAGAGCTCCACGGTACTGATTGGTCTCAACGTGACTAATGTGGTTCTGGACAGCGAGCTGACTGTACACGCGCCGCGCAAGGTGACTGCAGCCTGCGGCATGGACGCCCTCAGCCACTGCATCGAAGGGGCCGTGAGCGACACTGATGTCGACGAAGAAGACATGCATCTTTCGATGGAAGGAGTTCGGCTGATACTTCAAGACCTGCCGGTCGTCATGAAGGAGCCTGAGAATATCGAGGCGCGGCTGGGAATGTGCCGGGCTGCGATGTACGGCGGCAATGCCATCAACACTCAGCTGGCCGGCTATGTCCACGCCTTCGCACACAGCATCGGAGCTAAGTATCACCTGCCGCACGGAGTTGCAATATCGCTTATGCTTATGCCGGTGCTGGAATTTCAGAAAGAGGTGTGCATGGGCAAATACGCAGCCCTTGCCAGATATTGCAAGCTTGCAGGTGAAGATGCTGCCGACGATACAGCTGCTGAGGCCTTCCTCCAGGCTATCCGGGAGCTGATGGCAGAATGCGGCATGGATGCCATCGTATCGCCTGTACGGGCCTGCGACCACGACGAGCTCATCCCTATGATTGCGGCAGATTCCATCAACTACTCCTCTCCCGTCACCCTGAGCAACAGTCAGATTAAAGACATTCTCGACTCCGTCACAATGAAAGGTGACGAGACTGAATTCACCCAGGATGAGATAAGCAGGATTGTGGCCCTCCAGCGGAAGTTTTTCCGCACCGGCGCCACTCTCCCCGTCGACTGGCGCATCAGGCAGCTGAAGAAGCTGAAGGCGGCCGTCATTGAGCATGAGGAGGAGTTCGAGGCGGCGCTGGCCGAAGACCTCGGCCGCAGCCGTGTGGAAGCCTACCTCTGCGACATAGGCCCCATCATTGTCGAAATTAACGAGATGCTCCGCGGCCTGAAACGCTGGGCTCGCCCTGAGCACCATTTCAGCGGGCTTATGTGTTTTCCCAGCATGTCCACCAAGGTGTACAAGATGCCTTATGGAGTGTCGCTCGTCATCAGTCCTTTCAACTTCCCTATCCTTCTTACCATCGGCGTGGTAGCCGCAGCGATGTCGGGCGGCAACACTGTGGTTGTCAAGAGCAGCAGCAAGTCTTCCGCCAGCACCGCCGCTCTCAAGAAGTTCTTTGCAGAAGTCTTTCCTCCCGAATATATAACACTTGTCGACGGAGGTCACGACGTGGCAGACATGTGCCTGGCTCAGCGTTTCGACAAGATATTCTATACCGGATCTCCGGCCGTCGGCAAGCATGTGCTTGCTGAGGCAGCGAAGAATCTCACTCCCGTGGCTCTGGAACTCGGCGGAGAGACTGGCAACTGGTGCGTAGTGCGCAAGGACGCCGACTTGAAGGATGCAGCCCGTAAGATAGCCTTTTTCAAGCTCTGCAATGCCGGACAGATCTGCATCAACATCAACCAGATAGCTGTTGCCGAAGAGGTGGCAGAGCCTTTTATTGAAGCTCTCAAGGAAGCCTTCACGGCCCAGATCGGCGAACATGCCGAGGCAAACGATGAGTATCCGAAACTCATCACCGACGCCGCATGGGACAAATGTGCCCGCCTGGCCGACGAGTACCGCTCCCGCATCATTTTCGGCGGCACAGGTGACCGCCAGAGCCGCCGCTACGCCCCTACTATGATTTATCCAGTACGGATAAACGAGCATATCGTGCAGCACGAACTGTTCTGCCCGCTTCTGCCCATTGTTCCCTTCAAGGATGCTGATGTCGATGCTCTGATGGACACTGTTGCCGAACGTGAGCACCCTCTGGCCATGTACCTTTTCACCAAAGACATGCGATGGGCGGAGCGCGTCATGCAAACCCAGCAGTATGGCGGCGGATGTATAAACGAAGTCTGCATCCACATGATGGTAAAGGGTGTGCCTTTCAACGGCACGGGCCATTCCGGCATGGGCGCCTACCATGGCGAATGGGGCTTCCGTGAATTTACTCACCCTCAGACAGTCCTCAAAGGCGCCACCAGTCTCAATCTGCCGTTAAGGGAACATCCATACGGCGGCAAGGCCGGAGTTACGAAACTTATAATCCTTAGGATATTCGAACAGTAAAACCATCTTCAGGTTTTGGCATGATTGTTGGCTTAAGGAGGCCAACCCTACTAAAACCTAAAGATTCATGAAAAAGTTATATTTATTGTTATCTGTTATCCTCGCCGCGACAAGTTGCGGACAGGACAGTATGATATGGCCTGAAGGCCCGGGCGGGATGCCCGGTGACCAGCAGGCCGTATCCAGTCTTACAGACCCGGCTCTGACATGGAGCGTTGATTCTTTCGAGGCGACTATCGGCGCCGGTAACTCTTTCCCTACTCTCACAAATTCCTGCAACGTCGGCGTTACTTATGAATCATCGAAACCCGAAGTTGCTACCATCAGCAGCAGCGGCGTCATCACGCTCCTGTCCAGCGGTTCTACGATGATATCTGCTACCTCTGCGGCAGACGAGTCTTACTCATCTTCAAGCGCATCCTATATCCTGACGGTGCTTGGAACATCAGGCAGTGAGGCTGACGACGATTCTTTGACTTTTGAATCCACTGGAGACCCTTCATCTGAAGACGACATCTCGGGCACTACTTTCAAAGGTCGCATCAAAATCACCTTCTCCGAATCTGGCGATGCTACAGTGAAAGGCGACACTTACGGCTATGTCACCGTCGACGGCAACAAAGTGACGGTGAACAATGCCAACGGCGAAGTCCTGATTTATGAACTCACAGGATCTACCGCTAACGGCTTCTTCAAGATTTACGGTGCCAAGAAGCAGGCAATAGTCCTGAACGGAGTCAGCATCACAAACCCGGACGGCGCTGCCATCAACAACCAGAACAAGAAGCGTACGTTTGTCGTGGTGAAAGGCAACAACACCCTGTCAGACGGCGCATCTGCCGCTTACACCAAGGAGAACGACGAAGACCATAAGGCTGTCTTCTTCAGCGAGGCACAGCTGATCTTCAGCGGCAACGGCCTGCTTACCGTCAATGCAGTCAACGCCAAGGACAAGTCCGGCATCGCATCTGACGACTACATCCGCCTGATGGACAGCCCCACCATAAAGATAAACTCCGGCAGCAGCGCAGGACATGCCCTCAAGGGCAAGGACTATGTCCAGCTGACGAACGGCACGCTGTTCGTCTCTGTAGCAGCTGACATGAAGAAAGGCATCAGCACTGACGATTACGTCCTTGTCGAAGGAGGAAGCCACATGATTACCGTGACCGGGGGAACCGCTTATGATGAAGAAGACGCCGAGTATTCCGGCACTGCCGGCATCAAAGCCGACAACTACTTCGCCATGACCGGCGGTTCGCTCACCATCAAGAACACCGGCGACGGCGGCAAGGGCATCAATGCGGGTAGCTACGACTTCGACAGCGAGAACCATACCCTCTCCGACAGCTACATCTCAGGCGGAAACCTCACCGTTACAACCACCGGCCGAGAAGTGAACGACGTTTCAGCAAAGGGCATCAAGATCGGCTGGGTAACCAAGACCGGCACCGGAGACTTCGCCAAGGTAACAGGATATGCCGGCAAGCTTAACATCAGCGGCGGAACAATCACGGTGAACAGCTCCAACGGAGAAGGCCTGGAAGTCAAAGGCGACCTCACCTTCAACGGCGGCGAGACCTATGTATCCTCACTGGCCGACGATGCAATCAACTGCCAGGGCGAGCTTACCGTCAACAACGGATATGTATATGCATATTCTGCCGGAAACGACGCTATGGACTCCAACGGCAACACCATTCTCAACGGCGGCTATGTGATGGCAATCTGCACCAAAGGCTCTCCTGAAGTGGCTATCGATGCCAATACCGAGGAAGGCAAGAAACTGTTCATCAACGAAGGCGCAACTGTCGTAGCCTATGGCGGTCTGGAAAACGGATATTCTGCATCGCAGAGCGTCTACAGCATGAGCGGGACAGCCGGCGCATGGAACGCCTTGTATAACGGCAAATCTTTCATAGCTGCCTTCAAGGCGCCTGCAAACATCGCGACGTTCATCGTATCGGCTCCTTCCCTTTCAAGCGGTTATAAGGGAGTCAGCGTGAGCGGCGAAGCCAGATGCAACGGTATCTGGGCTACGGACGGCATATCCGGCGGCACTTCAGTTACTCTTTCCAACTACACCGGCGGCAACAACGGCCCCGGAGGCGGAGGTCCCGGTGGTGGAGGCGGAAGACCCGGAGGATGGTAGGCCATTCATCAGTAAGTAACGAGCCCCGACAGTCATCAGATTGCCGGGGCTTGTTGTAATAAAGATGTTGCATTACTGACCCTGCGGGGCACCCTGGGGACGGGCTCCGGGAGCGCCGGGTCCGGCAGGTGCACCACCCTGGCCGCGCATGCGGTTGACAGCCTGGAACTGGCCGGGTCGCACGGTGTCGAGGAAGTTCTCGTTTGTACGGGGCTTGGGCGAACGCTCTACAGCATGCACCTTGATGTTCTCGCCGTTGATGACTATCCTGTCCAGGAAGGAATCGATTTCGTTCCAGAACCATTTCAGAGGGAGGAGAGCCATGACGTGGTCTCCGCCGAAGTACTCATATAACATATATGGAACATCCATCGTATAGAGCTGCTTGCTGATGTAGTTCGGGCCGAAACCGTGGCGGTTCGGATTGTTCTCTACGTCGAACGTCACAGTCGGGTCTGTAGAGCCGTGGAAGAAGCACATGGGGCATGGCTTCTTGAGCCATGTAAGCTGAGTGTCGTTTTCGCCGGTCAGATAGACTGCACCGGCCATCGGGATTACACCGGCGTAATTGAAGTCTGCAGGGAGGTTCTCTTTGGCTATCTTGTGGCCGGAGCAGATGTAATACTCGGCGTTCATACTGTTGATGGCGCCTGCGCTGCTGCCGCTGATGACAATCTTGGTGGGATCGATATTGTATTCAGCAGCATGATTGATAAGCCAAACAGTAGCAGCATAGATATCTTCGACTCCGATATCGATAGAATACTGGAAAGCATTGTACCCCTCGGGAGGTGTGATGAGCGGCTTGCCGTCCCTGCCGCGGGCGGAGCCGAGACGATAGTCGATCGAAACGCAGACCCAGCCTTTTTCGCAGAGGTGGTCATACAGCGGGTTGCAGAGGGCGTCTACCCTTGAGCCCATGGCCCACGCGCCGCCGAAAGCATAGATGAATACGGGACGTCCGCCTTCGGCTTTCTGATCCTTGAACTGGTAGATATCCATAAGGATGGGTTTCGAGTCGCGGACTACGAACTCCACGGTAGTCATGTCGGCCTTGGACACAATCTGGGCCTGACGGGGCGGCTGTGCGTTTGTTTTAATTGACAATGCAGTAAATATGACTGCAGCGAAAATCAATAATCTCTTCATAATAGTGCTCGTTATGTGTATGTAAATTTACTCTATTTCTGAGATATCTATATCGGGAACTGACGGTTTATTTGTAACTTAGAATCATCTTTAATCACATTTTCCTATGAAACACCCTATCCTGAGAAAGTTGCGTCTGGCTGCCATGCTGGTCGTTGCCACTTTGACGGGTCTGGCAGCTACTCCTGCCATCGCCCAGTCAGACGGCTACCGCGCCCAGTTCAGCGACTATTACACTCCCGCGACATCTACGCCTTCAACCCCTGATGCCGACGGCTTCATTCGCCGCTGGACTATTCTCGAACCTATTGCCAAGTCTTTCAACAGCAACAGCATGCTGACGGACAACTATCTGTCCGAGGCCATGGCTGAAGAGTATTTCAAAGACCAGTTCACTCTCATCCCCGAGGACGGCATGAAAGTCAAATACGGCAAGACAAACCTCGTATGGCATGCGCTGGACTCCAAGAAATATTTTGTCAACCTGCTGCGTTTCGCCGAAGGTTATGGCAAGGAGTATTTCCAGCAGATGTACTGGGCTGTGACCATAATTGACTGCGACAAGGACATAGAGAATATCAGGCTCTCCGGCGGCGTGAATTCCGGCGCGGTCTGGTATCTCAACGGCGAAGAGGTCCTGCGCCTCACAAACGACCGCGACCTGATAGTAGACGACTGCATGTCGCAGCGCGTCACTCTCCACAAGGGCCGCAATATCCTGCGTGGCGCCGCCCTGAACGGTCAGGGAATGGCAACCTTCTGCCTACGCTTCGTAGATGAGCAAGGCAAACCCGTTACTGATTATACAATCTCGTCAATAATGCCCAAGAAGAGGAGGTAAGACTATGAAAAAGAGATTATTTGCTACAGGCTTCGCCGCAATCGTATCGGCCGCTCTGTCCATAGCCGCATTAGCCCAGATAGGAAGTCCCTACATACATGACCCTTCAACCATCGTGGAATGCGACGGCAAGTATTATACATTCGGAACCGGAGGCGGAGGCCTGATCTCCGAGGATGGCTGGAGCTGGCATAGCGGTACAGTCCGTCCGGGCGGCGGCGTGGCTCCTGACGCCATCAAGATAGGCGACCGTTATCTGGTAGTCTATGCCACCACCGACAGGTCGAACGGCCTGAGATACCGCTCCCGCGTATATGCGATGTGGAACAAAACTCTCGACCCGGATTCTCCTGATTTCAAGTATTCGGAGCCTATGGACATCGGCGGTTCCAACGGCTATGAGGACTGCGACGGCATCGACCCCGGACTCATGATGGGTCCTGACGGCAGATTATGGCTCGTATATGGTACATATTTCGGCTATACGCGCGTTGTCGAGCTGAATCCGAAGAATGCCATACCCATCAGCGAACCTGTCGATGTGGCCCTTTCCTGCGAAGCTGGAGAGATGACATATCATGACGGATGGTACTATCTGCTTGCGACGCACGGCACCTGCTGCAGCGGGGTCAATTCTACCTACGAAATAATTGTCGGCCGCTCCAAGAGCCCTACCGGCCCTTACTACGACCATATAGGCAGAGATATGATACATGGCGGCGGCAAGCTCCTGCTGGCTTCCGAACCCCGACGCATCGGAGCAGGCCACTTCGGCCGCTTCATAGTTTCTGAAGGTGTCGAGAAGATGTCTTTCCACTTCGAGGGAGACCTCGACCGCAGCGGCCGCAGCGTGCTTGCAATCCGTCCGCTCATGTGGAAGGATGGCTGGCCGGTGGCCGGTGAACCTTTCGAAAACGGCAAATACAGTATTGTTTCTGAAAGAAGGGGCTACACTTTGGAACTGGCTGTCAACAATGTGCCGCTGAATGGCGGAAGGGGCATGTCACGCGGTGGTGACGCTCCGGTCGCTCCGATGGCTGACCAGAAGCTCGAAGATGTCATAGGTACCTGGCCGGAGGGTCAGATCGGCCTGCGTATCGGTCCCCAGCTTTTCAGGCCTCACCAGACATGGGAGATTACCGAGCTTACCGATGTGGAAGGCTACCTTGGCGGCGCATATTGCAAGATTACCATCGCAGGCACGAGCCGTGCGCTCGCTGCTACTGCAGACAAGGAAGTGACTACTGTAGCTGAATTCACCGGAGCGCCCGAACAACTGTGGAGGATCGACCGTCTGACCGACGGCACTTACAGGATTATGCCCAAAGCTGTTCCCGACACTTCAGAAGAGCTGGTTTTGACTGCCGTCGCCGACAGCACGCCGTCACTGGGGGTTTTCGACCCCGCCAACGTCAGTTGCAAGTGGAACCTCAAATTATTGAGGTAACACTTACGTTCTACAAACAAAGCCCCGGCAATCTGATGACTGTCGGGGCTTGCTGTATATGGATAGTCAGCGACTACTGGTTCATTACCAGTGGGGTCGGGACGGTTACCTGT
>JAFYZI010000030.1 GCA_017548725.1 Bacteroidales bacterium | reverse complement strand
TTTTCTTTGCATAATATTTGAGAGCAGCAGACTGCCTTTGTATAAACCATGGAGATTACAGTTCGGGAAATTGCACAGAAGCTGAACGGCGAGATTGTCGGCGACCCTGATGTCAGGATCACTTCGCCTGCCCGCATAGAGTACGGCAAGCCCGGCAATATCTGTTTCTTCGCCAACCCCAAATACGAGCAATACGTCTACACTACCAAGGCTTCGGCAATACTGGTGAACCGTTCTTTCGTGCCCGCGCAGCCTGTTCCGGCCACTATGATCAAGGTTGACGACGCATACCAGGCCGTCGCATCCCTGCTGGAATGGTTCCAGTCGATGAAGAAGAGCCGCCGCAGCGGAGGTCTGTTCAGGCGCCTCTTCCCGCGCTACCGCGTCGGCAGAGGCACCAGCATCGGTAAAGACACCTGGATCGGCGACTATACTACGATCGGTTCCGGCTGCCGCATCGGAGCCGGCTGCACCATCCATCCCAATGTGTCCATTGCCGACAATGTGACCATCGGCGACAACACGGTGCTTTATGCCGGCGCCAGGATTTACAGCGACAGCGTCATCGGCAGCAGATGCATCCTGCACTCGAACTGCGTCATCGGCAGCGACGGCTTCGGCTTCGCCCCGCAGGACGACGGCAGCTACAAGAAAATCCCGCAGACGGGCAACGTAGTGATTGAGGATGATGTCGAGATAGGAGCAGGCACTGCCGTCGACCGTGCCACCATGGGTTCTACCATAATCCACACCGGCGTCAAGCTCGACAACCTGTGCCAGATAGCGCACAATGTCGAGGTCGGCGCCCACACCGTCATGGCGGCTGAGAGCGGAGCGGCCGGCAGCGCCAAGATCGGAGAATACTGCACCTTCGGCGGCAAGACGATGGTGGTAGGCCACATCTCAGTCGCAGACCACACCACGCTGGCTGCCGACAGCGTCATCACCAAGACAATCCGCAAGAGCGGCCAGACCCTGATGGGCTATCCGGCGATGGATGCAGATCTCTATAAGAAGGCATTGATAAGATTCAGGCAGAGCGCACAGGAGGAAGAATGAGACAGCACACCCTGAAAAGAAGTTATGAGTTCAAAGGGAAGGGCCTTCACACGGGGGCACCTGCCGTCATGACCATATCCCCCGCTCCCGCCGGTTACGGCATCCGCTTCCGTCGCAACGACCTTGGCGACGACGCCATAGTCAGGGCGGCAGTTTCCAACGTTGCGGACGTTTCTTTCAACACTTCTCTGGAAGAGAACGGAGTGAAGGTGCTGCTGGTGGAGCATGTCCTCTCGGCGCTGGCCGGCCTCGGGGTAGACAATGCCCTCATCTCTCTTGACAACGTGGAAGTGCCGGTGCTGGACGGCAGTGCGAGGCCTTACGTCGAGGCAATCTGCGCCGACGGCCTGCAGGAGCAGGACAGCGAGCGGCAGTTCATTGAAGTCAGGGAAGCTTTCACTTATCAGGACGACCTCTCCAACGCATGGGTCAAAGTCGAGCCCTGCGAACGTTTCGAGGCCAGCCTCACCATCGACTTCAACTCTCCGGTAGTGGGAGTCCAGACTTGCGATTTCGGCCCTTCTGTAGACTACAGTTCCCAGATAGCCCCCTGCCGCACGTTCTGCTTCTTCAGCCAGCTGGAGCAGCTGGCCGCCGCAGGGCTTGTCAAGGGCGGCGACATGGACAATGCGATAGTAATCGTCGACCGAGACGCGGACGCTGCTTCGGTAAAGCGCGTAGCAAAGCTCTTCAACGCTCCGGACGTCGAGGTCCGACAGGGTTATCTCAGCAATGTCGACCTGCACTTCGACAACGAGTGCGCAAGGCACAAGATGCTCGACCTGATCGGCGATTTCTCCCTCCTGGGAGCTCCGCTTAAGGCCCGCATCACCGCCATGAAGACCGGCCACCGCATCAACGCCGCGGTAGCCAGATTAATTTTGAAACAATTCACACAAGGATCATTGTAATGAGCGATATGTATTATGTTCACCCCGACGCCAGGATCGGGAAGGATGTCACCATAGAACCTTTTGCCTACATAGCAGCCGACGTAACCATTGGCGACGGCAGCTGGATCGGCCCCCACGCCGTAATCTTCGACCATGTCAAGCTTGGAAAGAACTGCAAGGTATTCCCCGGCGCAGTAGTCGGAGCCATCCCTCAAGACCTCAAGTTCCACGGCGAGGTGACCCACGTCGAGATCGGCGACAACACGACCATCCGCGAATGCGCCACTATCAACCGCGGAACGGCGGCCAGCGGCAAGGCGCTGACCAAGATCGGCAACAACTGCCTGGTGATGTCCTACGCCCATGTGGCCCACGACTGCCGCATCGGCGACAACTGCATCCTGGTAAGCCACTGCGGCATCGCCGGAGAGACTGACATCGATGACTGGGGCATCGTCGGCGGCGGCACCATGATACATCAGTTCTCAAGGATAGGCGCCCACGCCATGGTCGGCGGAGCCAGCGCCGTCAACAAAGATATCCCTCCCTACATCCTTGCTGCCCGCAACCCCATCGCATACGAGGGCATCAACATAGTCGGCCTTCGCCGCCGCGGATTCTCGCTGGCTGAGATCGATACCATCAAGCGCGTCTACACCATCCTCTACGACACCGGCAACAATGTCAACGACGCCTGCCGCATCATCGAGGAGATGTTCCCCGACGACAAGCACGCCAAGACTATCCTCGATTTCGTAAAGGCTTCCAAACGTGGCATCGTCAGGTAACGCCGGCACTCCCCTGCTGGGCACCGCATACTTCCCGCCGGTCGAGTATTTCCACATACTGGCCAGCTGGCCGCATGTCCTCGTGGATGCCTGCGAGAGCTATCAGAAGCAGTCCTTCCGCAACCGATGCCTCATATATTCCGCAGGCGGAGTCCAGACTCTGCAGATTCCGGTCTGCCACGACAACATCCGCAGCAGCGCCGTGAGCGACATCCGCATCGATTATTCACGCGAGTGGCTGCACCAGCACCGCATCGCAATAATCTCGGCTTACCGCTCGTCGCCTTTCTTTGAATACTATTGGGACGGCATCGACGCCATCCTGCAGGCCGGGCACGAAAAACTGTTCGACCTCAACATGGCTCTCACCCGCCATATCGCCGCGGAGATGGAGCTAAGGTGTGAGCTCTCCCCCACCGACAGCTTCGTCAAGGATGCCGGGCCGCTAGACTTCCGCAGCCGCATCCATCCCAAGTCGAAAGAAAATCCAATTTTTGTCACGAAGCCCTATTATCAGATTTTTTCGGGCAAATCCGGATTCATCGCAAACCTCTCGATCCTGGACCTTCTTTTTCATGAAGGACCGCAGGCAGCCGACTTCCTGAAGGGCTGAAATCTGTAATCAGAAAAATCGCTCCCCCCTGCCCCGGACTGCCGCCGGCGGCGTTGCTATTCTCATTACCTTGCGGCATGAAAAGGAATGAAATCGGACGCGCAGGCGAAGAAGCTGCGCTCAAATATCTGCAGGATATGGGCATGACGCTACTCGCCCGGAACTGGCGCAGCGAGCACTATGAGCTGGACATAATCATGGAATACGGCGACTCGATCCGCATAGTCGAAGTCAAGAGCCTCGACGAGCGCGACGACTTCGACCCCACCCTGAACATCACCCCTGCCAAATGCCGCAAACTCATCGCAGCCGCACACCGCTACATCGCAGAAAACCCCACCACCAAAGAAATCTTCTTCGACGTCGTCACCGTCCTCTTCGGCTCCGCCACCACCATCACCTACATCCCCTCCGCCTTTTATCCAATCTACAGGTAGAATATGCGGATGCTGCAGAAACTTGAATAATTATTCTAAATTTGCATCTCAATCATCTAATAGTTGACACATGCTGAATCCACTGACAGCCATCTCTCCCGTTGACGGACGTTATTACCTTCAGACTGAATCTCTTGGCAAATACTTTTCTGAGTACGCACTCATCAGATATCGCGTAAGAGTCGAGATCGAATATTTCATCGCGCTTTGCAAGCTGCCTCTGCCGCAGCTGGAAGGGTTCAACCCCGCGCTGTTCGACGACCTTCGCGACATCTACGGCAGCTTCACCATCGAAGACGCCCTGCAGGTGAAGGAGATCGAGAAGACCACCAACCACGACGTCAAGGCTGTCGAGTATTTCATAAAGGACCGCTTCGACAGGCTGGGAATCAGCAAGCGCTATAGCGAATTCGTACACTTCGGCCTGACTTCTCAGGACATCAACAATACTTCAGTGCCGCTGTCGATGAAGGAAGGCATCACCGAGGCTTACATGCCAGCTCTCGACGAGGTGATCAACACTCTGGAAGGCCTCGCCCAAGAGTGGAAGGACGTGCCCATGCTGGCCCACACCCACGGCCAGCCGGCTTCACCCACCCGCCTCGGCAAGGAGATCGAGGTGTTCGTGACCAGGCTCTCCCTGCAGCGCAAAGACCTGCTCGACGCCCGCTATCCCGCCAAGTTCGGCGGCGCCACCGGCAACCTCAACGCTCACCATGTGGCATACCCCGACAAAGACTGGAACCGCTTCGCCGACAGCTTCGTAGCTTCGCTGGGCCTCGACCGTTCATTCCCTACAACCCAGATCGAACATTACGACTACCTTGCCGCCCTCTTCCAGAACCTGTCCCGCATCAATACAATCCTCATTGACCTGTGCCGCGACATGTGGACCTACATCTCGATGGAATACTTCAAGCAGAAGATCAAAGCCGGAGAGGTCGGCTCTTCAGCCATGCCCCACAAGGTCAATCCGATAGATTTCGAAAATGCTGAAGGCAACCTTGGCGTGGCCAACGCAGTCTATACCCATCTGGCAGCCAAGCTCCCGGTCTCAAGGATGCAGAGAGACCTCACCGACTCCACCGTGCTTCGCAACGTAGGCGTGCCGGTAGCCCATTCGCTGCTCGCCCTGAAATCCCTGCTGAAAGGCCTGAACAAGCTCATCCTCAACCAGCAGAAACTCCAGGAAGACCTGCGCAACAACTATTCAGTAGTCGCCGAGGGTATCCAGACCATCCTGCGCCGCGAGGGTTATCCCAATCCTTATGAGACACTGAAAGCCCTGACTCGCACTAACAGGGCCATAACGAAGGTCGATATCGACAACTTCATCAACTCCCTCGAAGTGTCCGAGAGCGTCAAGAACGAGCTGAGGGCCATCACCCCCGAAAGTTACACAGGAATCTAGTCGATCATTATCCTCTTGACACGGCTGTCGATGGCCGTGAAGATTTCGTACGGGATCGTAGCGATCTTGGTAGCAAGGTCTTTTGCCGAAGGATTCTCGCCGAATATGGTCACTATGTCGCCCACCTCCGCATCGATGCCGGTGATGTCGATCATGCACATGTCCATGCATATGCTGCCGATGGTCGGGGCCATCTTGCCGTTAACCTCGAAGGAAGCCTTGCCGTTGCCCAGATGACGGTTCAGCCCGTCGGCATAACCTACGCAGATGGTGGCGATGGTATTGCCTTCCTTTGAAAGGAGTCCCTTGCGGCCGTATCCCACAGTGCCGTCCTCAGGCTTGAGATGCTTGATCTGGATGATCGGGCAGCGGAAGAACGAAGTCACCTGCAGGGCGCTCTGGTCGTCGTAGCTGAAGCCGTAGATGCCAAGGCCGAGACGCACCATATCCATCTGGAATTCGGTGAAGCGCTCGATGCCGGCAGTGTTGAGGATGTGCCTGAGCGGCCTGTATCCGAACGAGGCGGACAGACGCTCGCTCATCTGCTCGAACAGCGCAATCTGGCCACGCGTGAAATCGTCATGGACATACTCGTCGGCGGCGGCGAGATGCGAATATAGAGACTTCACCTTCAGGTTCTTCTCCATCTTCATGAAGGCCATCAGACCGTCCAACTCCTGCTGCACGAAGCCGAGACGGTGCATGCCGGTGTCGAGGGTGATATGGATGGGATAGCCGCTGCGGCCGGAAGCGGCCACCTCGTCGCTGAAACGCTTCAGGGCCTCCATCGTAGGGATGCCCGGCTCGAGGTCGTACTCTATTATTTCGGGATAGCTCTCAGTGCCGGTGGTCAGCACCAGGATGGGCAGCTTGATACCGTCCTTGCGCAGACGGATGCCCTCCAGAGGGGTGGCGACGCCAAGATAGTCGACTCCTGCTTCTTCCAACAGGCGGGCGAACTCGGTGGCGCCGTGGCCATAAGAGTTGGCCTTCACCACCACCAGCATCTTTGTGCCCGGTTTCAGTTTCGAACGGTAATATCTATAGTTGTTGAGCACCGCGCTGCGGCTGACTTCCAGCTGAGCATGCGGAATAGTTTTCTTAATCATGTCCATATACTACAAATGTAGGTCTTTTATCCGTTATGGTGAACACAATGATGCCATTTGTATCGCCCACAAGGCTGTCCACCGCCGTCTCGATGACAGACAGAGGCTGCATTTCGAGAGGCTGGCCGAGGTAGACGTCGGCATTCTCGCCCCTTTTCATCATCGACACTCCGTCCGGGAATGTGGCCAGCACGTATCTGTCGATGCCCTTCTCCTGCGCGGCAACCATCGCTTCTTCACAGATCGTGCGGTATCCTATGAAGGGATTGACATGCTTGATCTGCAGCCCAAAAACGACTAACGCCAGATAGAGGCCGGCTGCGAAACTGCAGGCTGCGGCTTTGAAATTGTCCCGGCAGGCTGCGACAATAGCAGCTATGATGCCGGCGTCAAGCGGCACGAACAGCCACGGACTCAGATTGCGCAGCGGCGCTCCGGCCGCCTCGTCGCCTCTTATGATGAAAAATGCCGCCGGCAGGGCCACTGCCGCCAGAGCCAGCGGGATCACAATCGCCCATTTTACGAAGCGCCGGGCCTTGAAGGCGGGCAGCAGCATGACCGTCGCATATATGGCCAGACCGACAGCCGGCAGGAGGTAGATATCCAGCTTGCCGCTCACCAGCGACAGCATCACCAGTATGGTAATCGCAGAGCAGGCCATCATCAGCGTACGGTCGTCCATCTTCTGGCGGCGTATGAAGGCAATCGCAATGACACCGGCTGCCAGAAGGCACCACGGGAACATAATATACCAGTAATGGAGGAGGTAGAAATAGAACGGTTCCTTGTGGTTGAAAGCATTGACCGCCCTGTCCACCGTCTGGTGGAAAAGCAGGT
The DNA here is from genome assembly GCA_017548725.1 of Bacteroidales bacterium. Classification (GTDB taxonomy): domain Bacteria; phylum Bacteroidota; class Bacteroidia; order Bacteroidales; family UBA932; genus Equibacterium. Next base: position 6,203 of record JAFYZI010000030.1, on the reverse strand, counting down.
TATGGAGATACTCCCCGCCGCCCTCAAGGTATGCCATCAGGAACCACGTTCCGCAGAGCACCAGAAGGACTCCCCACGTCAGCCAGCCCCAGTAGCGGCCGATGCTGCGCAGCTGCTTCTTCACCGCGAGGAACGCCGGCACGCAGAGCAGCGGCACAAGGAAACCCACCGCCCCTTTGGAGAATATTGCGAAAAAGACGTATACCGGGAAGGCTATGCGCAGGCTCAGCCGGCTGTCGCCCTCATAGATCCTGTAGAAGGTATACAGGGCAAGCGTGATGAACATGGTCATCATCATGTCCATACGCACGGCCATCATGCTGACTGTGAAATACAATGTCGACAGCAGGGCTGCTGCGGCTGCGGTGCGGAGGCCGGCCGGAAGCACGGGAGCGCTCCAGCGGTCGAGGACAGCCACCGTCACGAAAGCAGGGATCAGCGAAAGCAGCGACAGATAGAGCATGCTGTGGCATCCGAAGATCAGCTTGCCGAGCATCATCAGCCAGAAAAACAACGGCGGCTTGTCGGCATAAGGTATGCCGTGATTATAGAAAGCGAAGATGTGCCCGTTGCTCAGAGCCTCATCCACTATGCTCATATAGCGGAGCTCGTTGCTGATGGTAGCATCTCTCAGCAGCATCAGCGGCAGCAGGGCCGCAGTGCAGAGGATAAACAGGACTATGAGGCGCGGTGACTTTTGTTCCATATCATGAGGTTGCGGACATAAGTTACCCATCCGAAGGCCTGTCCTATCAGCAGTACCCAGTCATGGCGCAGGGCGCCGTAGGTTACGAGGATGGTGGCTCCTATAATGCCGATTATCCAGAAGCCCACAGGCAGCAAAGATTCGTTGCGCTTATGGGAATAGATGAACTGATAAATGAAGCGGACAGTGAAGACCAGCTGGCCGACGGTTCCCATCACTATCATCCAGCCGGGTATGAGTTCGTTCTTGAACAAGGTGTCCACGGCCGCCGACGGGTCGCGCAGGAACAGCACCGACACTGCCACGAAGGGCAGTGCGACCAGAGCCGACACTATGGAGATGCGCGCAGCGTCAGGAAGCTTTTTCCAAACTCCCTTCATCCCCATGTTCCACAGATAGATGAAATAGGAGATGAACAGCCCCAGCATGATCGAGAAGTCGCTGCGCAGATAGGCGTACACGAAATACACTATCGAAGCGACGAGGCTCAGTACCCAGAAGATAGTCGGGTTGACGACTTTCTTCTGCTTTTCCGACATCAGCCACTGCACCAGTATCCTTGCCGAGAACAGGCCCTGGGCCACGAACCCCAATGCATAAATATACCAGCTACTATTCATTTTCTATTTTACACCTTTTCAACCCACATAAAGCAATCAAACCATTATGCTTTTTCGAACCTTTCTTGCCCGCCGCACTATTTCCCTTTTGCAGCCCCATCCCTAAATCCCTTCCCACGGGGAAGGGACTTTCTCAACGCCCTTCGGGCTCTAAAAAGGTTTTGTCTGTTATTTTATAATCAATATATCTCTTATTCATCCATCGAAAAGCAAAACAATCTCCAAGAGGACCTAAGATGCGATTAAATAAATGGTACTTGGAAGAACCTGCCATGCGGGGGTAGTGCCGCACCTCGACCTGCTTCACCTTGCCGCCCACCATCTGTGTCAGGGCCGGCATGAAGCGGTGCATGCCGTTGAACATCGGGAACTTGCGGGCCACGTCGGTGCGGATCACTTTCAGCGGGCAGCCGGTGTCCGACACACCGTCATGGGTGAAAGCTCTGCGGAAGCTGTTCGCGAAGCGGCTGGACGCCCTCTTCACAAAGCCGTCGTTGCGCTTGGCGCGGATGCCAGTGACCATCTCGAACTCGCCGGCATACTGCAGCAGCAGGTTGAAGTCCATGGCGTCGGTCTGGAAGTCGGCGTCGATATAGCCCAGATACGGAGAGTAGCAGTTCTCGAAGCCTGCTTTCAGCGCTCCGCTCAGGCCGGTGTTGCGTTCCAGGCCGATATAGAAGAAGTCTTTGTGCCGCTCGCAAAGCTTCTTGACCAGGTCGCCACCGCCATCAGTCGAGCCGTCGTTGACGAAAAGGACGCATGCCGGGGACATCAGGCACTGCGGGAGGAATGCCGTCAGATTCCTCTCCATAGCTGACACATTGTCCGCTTCGTTATAAAACGGAACTATTATTGTAAACTTATAGTCTGATGTCCGGTTCATGGTTATATATGGTGGTTTGCAAAGATAAAAGAAGATGGCTAACTTTGAAAGTTAGATTCAGCATTTTTATGCGTATGAAACGGCTGATGCATTTATTGACATCTGCACTTCTGCTGACCGCGGCAGCCGCATCGGCCGTATCTTCGAATGCCGCTGACATCCGCCTGTCGGGCCTGTCTCTCAATGTGGCCGTGATCCCGGCCCGCTTTTCCGACATGGCTTTCACCCAGCCCGACCCTCAAGCCTGGCTGGACAACCTCTTCAACAGTTATCTGCTCAATAATGACGACGGCACCGGCGGTGTCAGTTCATACCTGGAAGACAATCTCGGGACTGCCTTCCGCTTCAACTTCACTATATTGGAGCAGGTAACCCTGCCCGAAAAGGCAGTCTATTACGGCGGCAACAACTCGTCCGGCGACAGCCACATCAACGACCTCTTCCTCCACGCATGCGCTGCTGAAGTGGCGGCCGGAGTCGATTTCTCACGCTTCGACAGCGACGGCGACAAGGCCATTGACATGGTGTTTGTCATATTCCCCGGCAACAACGAGGCGGAAAGCGACAACCCTCAGGACGTCTGGCCGATGAACGACGACCTGAGCAGGCTGAAGAAGACATTTTCCGGCAAGACACTCGGGAAGGTCGGCTGCTACAGCGAATTCTCCGGCAAGGATCACAGCAACAGCGCCGGCATCGGCACGATCTGCCACGAGCTGCTGCATTCCATAGGGCTGCCGGACCTCTATGACAGCAACGGCGATGTAGAGGGCAGCTGCAACCCGCTCTTCGGCAGCATATCCATCATGGACAAGGGCAACCTCAACAACAACGGCCACACACCGCCCTATCTGGGCGCTGTGGAGAGGGACATCCTTGGCCTGCTGTACACTGAAGAGGTGGTGCCGGGGCAGCATTATTATCTTCCTTCCATCGATATTTCCAACACGGCCCTCAAGATATCAACGTCCAACCCCGGGGAATATTTCCTGATAGAATACCGCAGCGGCGTCAAATGGGACGCATACATCGGCGGCAGCGGACTGCTTGTCTACCATATCGACAAGTCCCGCAACAAGGCAGGAAGTATGACGGCCGCCGAGAGATGGACTGTCAATGCCATCAACTGCTGCGCCGCCCACCCCTGCGCCGCCCTTGTCGACATAACGCAGTCTGACGATGTGGCAGCTGTCTTCTATCCGGGCAGTTCAGGCACGGCGTCTATCATTTCCAACGAGAACGACGCCCTCTGGAAATGGAACGGCGAAGGAGCTGGCTATGGAATCAAAGGGCTCACCACGACTTTTTACGGAGGTGCGGAATTCGACATTGTGCCAGACATCTACTGGAGACTGCCACAGGTGCTTGAATGCAACGTATTCGCCAACCAGAGAGACGCGCGCATCGAATGGGTGGCCAGCAGGCAGAGCAATGCCGATTGGCTCATCCGCTGGGGTTCGGCAAGGAGCATCCTTATGGAGACGGCATACCCTGCCGGCAAAGAATATGTCTTCAGCAATCTGGCGCCGGGCGAGACATACCTCTGCGACATAGTGGCGACTGACGGCAGTATCGAAGGCAAGAGGTACCACGTGGAATTCACCACTATACCGGACTTGACCAATTACCCTCTGATATCCATCCCCAGGAATCCTATGTCAGCGGGAGATGTGCTGCGACTGAGCATCATCAACATCAACGGCGAACCTAAGGAGCAAACCTGGTATTACGACGGCCAGCCTTACGACAAGCCGGAGATAACTCTCAGCGGCAAGGGTAAACATAGCATACGGGTTAGATACACTATGGACGGGACGGCCTGGGAGAACCTGGAAAAGACAATAACTGTGGAATGAGACGACACATCCTTCATATGGCATTAAGAATGGCCAGCGCAATCATCGCTGCCGTGTTCATGGCGTGCCAGTGTGTTCCGCCCGATCCGCCCGAGCCCACGCCGCCGGACCCGATCGACGAGCGGTCGGAAGAGCTGAAGGATTTCATGAACAAGACCGAGCTGGGGCTGTATGTCAATTCCGTAGGTATCGTGACATACGACGACATCTATTTCCAGAAAGCCTGGGGCTCCGGAGCCTTCCGCATCCAGCGCGACGACCAGAGCGCATATCTCAGCATAGTTGCTTCCACCGGCTCAGCGTCTTCGTCATATCAGGTTGAATACAAGAACGCGAACACGAACGTCACGCTCATGCTGCTGAAACTGCAGGCCGTAAAAACAGAAAACTCCTGCGTCTGGCTCTGGAACGAGACCATGGCTACAGGAGTAATCATTCCCGAAGAGATAAACTGACCGCGTATCGGTTCAGATACAGAACGCGGCGGCTCTATTTCGCTTGAAATTCCCGTACGACAAATTGATGCCTTCCGCTTTTGTCGATGTAGTAATCTACAGTAGTCTCAGGGAACCAAGCTTCTTCTCGTTTTAGTATCAGTGTATTCTGTGTCACGCTGGCAACCTCGTAAGCATAAAAGCTACCGTCGTGTCTCATAATAATACGATTTTTGACATATAACCAGGCTCCTTTGGAATCATTAATCCTCATAGAATGGTTTTCATTGAAGAAGTACACTGGGGATGTGGTGGAAAACGGGTAATCAAGTGTCTCTGAAAGTTCTCCGTCGACGTAGGTCTCAAGATAGATTTTAGAGAACACCCAGGGTTTTCCGCACAGAAGGGATTCACTGAACTGATTCTCCGTCTCCCATAAGTCAATAACCGTCTTGTACGCATCTTGCAGTTGCTCTATATCGTACCAGGTTGGCGGATAGTCGTTATAATACGGATAGTCAGGCTCATCTGTTTTCGCGCAGGAACACAAGATACCGGCGAAGATGATAGCGGCGAGTATAGCTATTCTTTTCATAAGTAATTAAATAGTTTGAAGCGTCACTTATATAACGTCAAAAAACCTGAAACACGTCTCTAATTTAAGAACTTTTTTCACTCATGACTGAGAAGACATAAAACAAAAAGAGAGCCGCGGGGCTCTCTTTTCATTTTTACACAAGGGAACTAAGATTATTTCTTAGCTGCGTCGAGAGATACTTTCCTGAAGTCCTTCATCAGTTTGGTGATGTTCAGAGCGTTTTTGCGAGCGCGGGTACCAGCGGCTTTGTTACCTTTGACAGCCTGTGCGTCAGCATTTTTAACGAAAGCGTCGATCTCAGCTTTGATTTGTGCAAGGAGTTTGTCCATAGTGTTAATTTTTAGGTTGTTGTTGTTTTCAGTTAAGCGAATTTAATGATTGATATTCAATTCTCCAAAAAATAGTTGATTTTCAACAACATTGTCTCGAAAAATACCATAATTGGGGTTTCTGACCTCCTCTTCGAGCCTTGCATTGCGCATAAAAGCCGATTTTACACCCTTCTCCGACCTGGTTTTCGGAGGGAGCGGCGGGTAACTGCCGTTGACAATATGATAGAGGCATGCGGCGATATTGTCCTCTTCGGGGCCGAAGTCATGGTAGAGGTCGTCGGGGCGAAGACCGGCCACCGGCTTCAGACCGTCGTCGGGAATTGTCTGGCCGCTGCCGTTGCAGTTGTAGAAACAGATCGGCAGGAAGGCATACTCCAGCTTGCTGTAATCGCCGTTATTATACTGGCTCAAGTAATCATCCGGATACAAGAACACATACATGCCGTTCGGCTTGCCGTAAGTTGTGTCGCCAACCTGCTCGATGTTCATCAGGGGCTTCAGTCCGTTGATGAGCATCTCGCTCGCAGAGGCACATCCGTGACCGGTTATGATATACAGTTGTTCCAGATCGAGAGAGATATCCTGGCCGGAGTCGTTTTTGATACGCGTCACCTCGTATGAATTGTCATACTTGCTCAGATTGGCATTATGTATCCTCTTGGTATAAACCTGTCCGACTGCCGAAGCCGGAGCCAGATAGTTGATGAGGGTGTCGCTGGCCCTAGAGTCTCCGCCTCCGTTGTAGCGCAGGTCGAGAATCATCTTCTTCACTCC
>JAFYZI010000029.1 GCA_017548725.1 Bacteroidales bacterium | reverse complement strand
TCCTCTCCTATCTCCTCCTTAATCCAATCGTAACCATGCTCCTGAATCTGCCTGGCGAGCTCGGGGCCGCCGGTCTTCACGATGCGGCCTTTGTAGAGCACATGCACATATTGGGGTTTGATCATCTCCAGCAGACGATCGTAGTGGGTAATCACGATGCACGACGTCTCTGGCGTCTGGAGTTTGTTCACACCCTCAGCCACGATACGCATGGCGTCGACATCAAGACCAGAGTCCGTCTCGTCGAGAATCGAGAGTTTAGGCTCCAGCATCGCCATCTGGAAAATCTCATTACGCTTCTTCTCGCCCCCGCTGAAGCCCTCGTTCACAGAGCGGTTGGCCAGTTTCGAGTCGAGTTCCACTATCTTGCGCTTCTCGCGCATCAGTTTCAGAAACTCAGCCGCGTTCATCGGCTCCAGACCATGATACTTGCGCTTCTCGTTGATGGCGGCCTTCATAAAGTTGGTCATCGACACGCCAGGAATCTCCACAGGATACTGAAACGAAAGAAACAGCCCTTCGTGCGCCCGATCCTCAGGCTTCATTTCCAAGAGGTTCTTGCCGTTGAAATAAGCCTCACCCTCCGTCACCTCATAGAGCGGATTGCCCACGAGCACAGCCGAGAGCGTACTCTTGCCAGAGCCGTTGGGCCCCATAATGGCGTGCGTCTCACCGTCGTTTATCACGAGGTCGATGCCTTTTAATATCTCCTTGTCGCCAATCTTGGCGCGCAGGTTCTTCACTTCTAACATATCCTATTCTTTCTTTTGCCGTGCAAAGGTACGAAAAAAAGTGAAAAGTGAAGAGTGAAAAGTGAAAAATTTGCTACCGCGATAGTTTTTCCTCTATTACAGCATTGCTTCCAGGCGTTTGAAGGCAGGAGCCAGCAGGGTTGTCTCCACCTCGATGCCATCGGCCGATTTGAAAGTGCACGTGCGTAACTTGGCATTCAGGTGACTGATGTGATGGATATTCACCAGCGTACTGCGGTCGGCCCTGACGAAAATCTGTGGACTGAGCGTCTTCTCCAGCTTCCCCAGTCCGGTGAGTATCGTGTCTGTTCTCTGGAATGCCACCATCTGACAATAGTTTCCGTCGGCCTTGAAATAGGCGATGTCGGCAGCACTCGTCACCACCGTGCCGTTCACGGTGCGCATCACCAGCCGGGTGTCGTCGGTCGTCTCCGTCATCCTGACAATATCCCTGGCCAACACGCCCGTTGTCGCGCCAGCCTGCAGTCTTTCCTCCTCTACCGCCTCGATAGCCTTCTTCCGGATGGCGCTGATCTGCCGCGACTTCTCCTCCTTTTCTCTTTCCAGTCGGATCATCCGCTTCCGGTTGCGCCGCTTCTCGATCCACCGGGCCATGGCCCATACGCACATCGAGAGTAAGAGTACTGCCAACAGTGCCACCCACCAGTGCTGCCACCAGCGAAGCGGCGGCGCAATGAATGTGCTCTCCGGACGATAGTCGAGCAGCCTCTCCGGACTGAACGAGCTCATTTCCTCTACGCCCGCCAGCCATATGGTGCCGTCGCTGGTCTCCGCCATCATCGCCATCAGGGGTTCCAAGACAGTGAAACCATTGTTGTGGTCGAAGAAACGTGTGTCGGCGATGTTACAATCCTGTCCGAAGCGGCTTACGAAAAGTCCATCGATGACCGCTACCACCAGATAGCCCTTCGGCGAGACGTGCAGCGACCTTACTTCATGTCCGGCCAGCTCGGGCATAGCGAGCGGCGAGACCTGCCCGTCGCGGATCATAAACAGCGAGTCCTTCGATGCAAAGAGGATATTGCCCTGCGCATCGCGCTCCATGGTGGTGACGATGAGCTTCTGGGCGTAGTCATATGGCCGCCCGTCGGCGAAGAGCCCGAAAGTAGAGCCGACCCATAGCCGCCCTTGTGCATCCTCTGCCGCGCACCACGGATGGGGAATCTCCGTGGAGAGCGTATCCACCGCACCCGATTCAGGATGATAGGCGGCGATGCACTTCCGGCTTCCTATGATCAGGCGATTGCCGGCCTTGCCCATGAACTGATAGCGGTCGTGAGGCAGACCGAGCCGGTGCAGGCTGCCGTCGTAGCAGAACACATCGCCGTTGCCAGCCAAGTACACCTTGCCGTCAATCGTCACACCGCCGGGGGCATAGAAATTGTCGGGCTGGTCGTCCACTATCTCGCCATCGGCAATCATCTTTCCGTTCAGCGAGCCCATCACCAGGCGGTCATTGCCATCCACGGCGAGCGCTCTCACGATATCATCACGGTCGGCGAGCCGATGATTGGTAAAGCCGCGGTTGAAGAAGCAGTAGAGCCCCTGATAGGTTGCCAACCACAGGCGGTCCCATCGGTCGATCATCATGTCTTTGATAAGGTTGATGCCCGACGCCAGTTCCCTCAACTCATTGCCATCATATTCATAGAGCGTATGCGAATCGGCCAACACCAGTCGGCCGTCCTTCTGCCGGCGGGCGATGATGCCGTAGTCCGGAGCCTTGAAATGGAAGGCGATCTTCAGCCTGAGCCCCTGGGGACTGACGGTATAGATGCCGTCGCGGGCAAAGGCCAGCAGCTCGCGGTCGGTGCGCAGCAGGGTAAAGATGTCGGAGCGCGAAGATAGCCGAACTGCTCGGCGAATCAAGGGGACAGGTCCATGATTCAGTCCTGAATCACGCGACCTGTCCCCTTGATTCACCACCCAGAGCCCATCCTCCGCCGGCACATAAAGCGTCGTGGAGTCGAGATACAACTTCCTGTCGGGCGTCATACGGTCGAGCAGCTTTCCCTTCACCACGGGCAGGAATCCCTCGGGTGTCACGCGGCACAGGCGGCGGTTCTCCTCCTGCTCATCCTCCAGCAGCACATAGTCTGACGGGAGGCTCCCGCTGTTGAAATTGTTGAGCAGCACATGCCATGACGGATCTATCGGCAGCATCTCCACGTCGTCGAAGCTGATGGCCCACTGCCGTCTGAAGTCGAGCGCCCTCACCGTGCCCCCGGTCTCGATAAAGCCCACGATGTTATACCGCCGGCCCTTGAGGAAGGGGGTGAATGTGCGGCCGTCGAAACGGACGAAGCCCGACAGCGTACCTATATATATATATCCGCGCGCATCCTGCCAAATCCTCTCGGTCTGCATCTGCGGCAGTCCGTCCTGAGTGGTATAGCGCCGGTAGGTCAGCCGGCTCTCCATCTGTGCCGCGGCCTGAAGGCCGAGCAGCAAGGCGAAGGCCAGCAACAGTCGTCGGAGGTGAATGAATGGATGATGTGCCATGACTTCTGATTCCTTTTCCCTGCAAAGGTAGTGGAAAACATCGGAACCTGCAAGAAAAGCATAGGAATAATTTTCCTGCGGTGTGAGTTCATCCTAAATTTCGGCCAGTTCATCAAAAACTGCATCAATTTCTGCCTTTATTGTATGGCGGTTTGGATTATTTTTCCTAACTTTACGCCATTAATAAACCCTAATTAATTATGAAGTGTATGAAAAAGAAGACATTGCTAATCGCATTTAT
>JAFYZI010000028.1 GCA_017548725.1 Bacteroidales bacterium | reverse complement strand
GGGGTAGGACTTGTCGTTATGCGTTTAGAATCAGCGTTTTACAAATCACGCGCGCCACCGTTATCGCTCCGCGCTCATCACGAACTTCAGCGTGCCGCCGGCCATGATGTCGTCGTGGTGGATCGTCTTGCCGGTGAGCGGCTGGCCGTTCAGATACATCTCCTTCACGTAGATGTTGTCAGGGGCATAGTTCTCCGCGATGACGGTGAAGTGCTTGCCGTTCGCCAAGTTGATGGTGGCCTTCGGGAGCTGCGGGGCGCCGAGGACGTACTCGCCGCCGCAGGGGTTCACGGGGTAGAAGCCGAGGGCCGAGAAGATGTACCAGGCGCTCATCTGGCCGCAGTCGTCGTTGCCGCAGAGGCCGTCCACATCATCCTTGTACTGCGTGGCGAAAATCTCGTGGATCAGCTCGGCCGCGCGGTCCTGGCGGTCAGCAAGAGTGAAGAAGTACACCACGTGGTGGCTCGGCTCGTTGCCCTGGGCGTACTGGCCGATCAGGCCCGACACGTCGCTGACCTCGCCGGCGCCCTCCACCTCGCTCGGGACGGTGAAAAGGCTGTCCAGCTTGGCCGCCAGCTGCTCGTGGCCGCCGTAGAGCTCGGCCAGACCCTCGAAGTTCTGCTGCACGTGCCATGTGTACTGCCATGCGTTGCCTTCGGTGTACTGCCCGCCCATGTTGCCGGCCTGCGCCAGTGCGAAGGGGCTGAACGGCGTGGCCCAGTTGCCCTTGGAATCCTTCGGGCGCATGAAGCCCGTGGCCGGATCGAAGACGTTGCGGTAGTTCTCGCTGCGCTTCAGGAAGAACTCATAGTCGTCCATCTTGCCCAGCGCCTTGGCGAACTGCGCGGCGCAGTAGTCGTCGTATGCGTACTCCAGGGTGCGGGAGACGCTCTCCTCGTCGATAATGTCGTAGGGCAGGTAGCCGTATTTGTCGAGGACGGTCCAGTCGGAGTTGATGTGGTCTACCGTGAGGGAGCGCTTCACCGCCTCATACGCCTTCTCGACGTCGAAGTTGCGGTGGCCCTTCAGGTAGGCGTCCACGATCACCGGCACGCAGTGGTTGCCGATCATGCAGTAGTTGTCGCCGCCCCAGAGGGCCCAGATCGGCAGGAAGCCCTGCTGGTCGTAGTGGCCGAGGGCGGACTGCACGAAGTAGTCCACTTTGTCGGGCGTCAGGATGGTATAGAGAGGGTGCGCGGCGCGGTAAGTGTCCCAGAATGAGAAGGTTGAATAGTACGGGTCCTCATTGGCGTCGGCAATGTTGTTCGGGTGGATGAAGAGGTGATACATCGAGGTGTAGAAGACGTCTTTCTGCTCCTGCGTGCCTTCGATTTCGATGAGGGAGAGGTAGCGGCCCCACTCTTTTGCGGCCTGCTTGCGGACCTTCTCCAGATCCCAGCCGGGGATTTCCTGGGCGATGTTGAGACGGGCGCGTTCGACTGACCTGGAAGAGACAGAGACCTTGACTTTCAGCGTCTCGCCAGGCTCCAGGTCGAAGTCGAGGACGTAGCGGGGAGCTTTCTCCCGCGGGTCGCGCTTCTCCAATTCGGTGGCGGCGGTGTAAGGCCGGTCGAACTCGATGACGTAGTAGTATGTGCGGTCGAGCCAGACGCGGGTGCGGCACATGCCGGAGATGACGTGGTCGTTCTCGAAGACTTGTGAGGACTCCAGGACGTGAGTGTGGAACTGGTTCTGGCCGCTCACCATGGCGCTCTGGAAGTCGAGCAGCAGGCGCGGCTTGTCGCTGCCGTTGTAGGTGAAGTTGTGGATGGCCGCATGCTCAGTGGCGGACATGCTGGCTGTGATGTCGTAGGCGTCGAGTTTTACGCTGTAGTAGCCCGGCTCGGCCGTCTCGTTCTCCTTGCTGAAGGGGCTGGAGAAGTCTTCTTTTGCAGGGACGGCTATCTTGGCTCCGGGCTGGGTGACTATGGCCGTGGTCGTGTAGTTGCCGGTGAAGGGCATCAGGAGCACGTCGCCGAGGTCGTGGCAGCCCGTGCCGCTCAGACGGTTGTGCGAGAAGCCCATGATGCTGCGGTCACGGTTCTGGTAGCCAGACGTGTAGGCCCATGTGAAGTTGCCGGTCTGCGGCCCCACCTGGATGTTGCCGAAGGGCACCGTCGCGCCGGGGTTGCAGTGGCCGTTGTCAGCCGCCCCCACGAAGGGGTTTGCGTACTGGTTGTATTTCGTGGTTGCTTTGCCGCCGCAGCCGGCGAGGATTGTGGCTGCCGCTGCCACAGCCGCCACCAGGAAGAAGTATCTTTTCATAGTCGTAGTTTTGTCCGTTTTGTCCGGGGACCATTTTTCAAGGCGTCCGTCCTGTCCGTTTTTCCGGAGGGCGTTTTTCAGTGCGTCCGTCCTGTCCGTTTTGTCCGGGGCGTTTCCCGCGAGGCCGTTCTGTCCGGGGCCGTCCCACAAATATAAAAAAAAACTGCGAAGGCGCGAGGGCGTTTTCCCCGCTTGGTATGGGTGAAACAGGCTGTTTGGCCATTTTGAGCGGCCGTTTTGGAGAAAAACGGTTGAAATTGCCGCTTGATATGAGGAAATGGGCAGGAACAGCCATACCAAGCGCTTGTGCATTTTGGATATCCTAGCTGGAAAAAGCGAGCCTCTTCAGGAGCTCGCTTTTCTGGCTGGAGATATCCTCATCTCCACCGTGGCCGGATGAGCTTCCGTCCAAGAAGTTTTCCTCGGCGAAGCGAGGAGGGCCATCCCAAGAGCCCCCCCGCAGCGCCGCCGGGAGAAAAATTCTTTGTCTCCGCTTGCTCCGTTCCGTCGGTTCCGCTGCTCCACCCCGGCCGAAAAACAATTCTTCCAATTCCACCAAGGTTTACTTCTCAAGGTTCCTCCGCCGCCAGACTCATTTTCTTGCCACAGAATGGCAATTGAGGCTATATACGTCATTATGTGGCCGGTTTTTCCGCCAAAACCCATGTTTTCTTGCCATAGAATGACGAAATGCGCACTCCCAGCCATTCTGTGTCCAGGCAACTGGCAGAAAATCATTCTGTGTCCTGCTTTTTCTTATTTTCAACTGGCAGAAAATCATTCTGTGTCCTGCTTTTTCTTATTTTTATACTCTAAATCGAATGGCGATATATGATAATATTTGTTCCGACTAAGCACGGGGCCGGGGTAAGGGTCTGGGGGACGCCCGTGGAGCTGATGGAGCTCTACGAGACCGTCGAGCGCTTCTGGAATGTTCGGGAGCCGGCGGCAGAGGGCTCGACAGAGCGTCAGCGCGACGACATCCTGGCCAATTTCTGCTATGATTTGCGGCATGGCTTTATGGGGATGCGGACCGTTGCGGCGCGGCATCCGGTGGACAAGACGCCGGGCGAGTATTATGCCGTCGAGATCACGTGGACGTATATTTTGTTCTATATGGCAGTGCTGCGCTACAACATGCGGACGCGCCCGTGCTCCGAGGCCGAGCTTGCGCTCGTCGGTCAAGTCGAGGAGGCGCTGCGGGAAGCCATCCGGGGCTACTCCAAGCCGTATGCCCATGCCATCCTGCCTTACCTCGAGGGGGCGCTGTACTGCGAGAATCCCCATCTGATGCAGTACATGGAGTACATCAATTACCAGCACATCTACCGAGTCCGCTACTCCACGCCGAAGAATGCCTTCAGCTACCTCGCCCGCTACATGACCGGCTCGATCTACGATTCATTCCATTACAATGACATCCTTCAGTACCTGAAGCGAGTCTCCAAGCGCCTCGGCTGCGACATCCCCCAACTTTCCTACAACTACGACCTGCCCCCCTACGACTTCGAGTG
>JAFYZI010000001.1 GCA_017548725.1 Bacteroidales bacterium | reverse complement strand
CTTTCTCATCCCACTCGGCGCGGTTCTGATATGTGTCGCGAGGATCGAGGATGCCCCATGCAACGCCGTCGAGCTGAGTCGGAACTTCGAGGTTGAAGTAAGGGATCTTCTTGGTCGGAGCGTTCAGGATAGCGCCGCCCAGGATGGCGTCGATGATACCGCGGGTGTCGCGGATAGAGATACGTTTGCCAGTTCCGTTCCAGCCGGTGTTGACCAGATAAGCCTTGGCGCCGCTCTGCTCCATGCGCTTAACGAGCTCCTCACCATATTTGGTAGGATGCAGCTCGAGGAATGCCTGGCCGAAGCAAGCTGAGAAGGTCGGAGTAGGCTCGGTGATGCCGCGCTCAGTACCTGCGAGCTTGGCGGTGAAGCCGCTCAGGAAGTAGTACTTGGTCTGCTCGGGAGTCAGGATAGAAACCGGAGGCAGAACGCCGAATGCATCGGCTGACAGGAAGATAACGCTCTTGGCTGCAGGACCTGAAGAGATCGGGCGAACGTTCTTCACGATGTTGGTGATGTGCTCGATAGGATAGCTTACGCGGGTATTCTCGGTAACGCTCTTGTCCTTGAAATCGATCTTGCCTTCAGCGTCAACAGTAACGTTCTCGAGGAGAGCGTCGCGTTTGATGGCGTTGTAGATATCGGGCTCAGACTCCTTGTCGAGGTTGATAACCTTGGCGTAGCAGCCGCCTTCGAAGTTGAATACGCCGTTGTCGTCCCAGCCGTGCTCGTCGTCACCGATGAGGAGACGTTTCGGGTCGGTAGAAAGAGTGGTCTTGCCGGTGCCTGACAGACCGAAGAAGATAGCGGTGTTCTCGCCCTTCATGTCGGTGTTTGCTGAACAGTGCATTGCAGCGATGCCCTTCAGAGGAAGGTAGTAGTTCATCATTGAGAACATACCTTTCTTCATCTCACCACCGTACCAGGTGTTGATGATGCACTGCTCGCGGCTGCTTACGTTGAAAGCAACTACAGTGTCAGAACGGAGGCCAAGCTCGGCGTAGTTCTCGCATTTAGCCTTTGATGCCACGTATGAGATGAAATCAGGCTTGAAGTTTTCCAGTTCCTCAGCGGTGGGTTTGATGAACATGTTCATTACGAAGTGAGCCTGCCATGCAACTTCCATGATGAAGCGCACTGCCATGCGGGTGTCTTTGTTGGCTCCGCAGAATACGTCACAAACGTAGAGGTTCTTGTCTGAAAGCTGATTTACAGCCAGATCCTTGATTTTACCCCAAACTTCTTCGCTCATGGGGTGGTTGTCGTTCTTGTATTCTTCTGAAGTCCACCATACGGTATCTTTAGACTGGGGATCCATTACGATGTATTTGTCTTTAGGAGAACGTCCGGTGTAAACTCCGGTCATCACGTTGACAGCTCCGAGTTCGGTGAGGACACCCTTGTCGAAACCAGTCAGCGAAGGATCCATTTCGTCTTTGAATAATTCCTCGTATGAGGGATTGTACTTAATGCTGCCGGCATTTTTGATACCGTACTTAGAAAGATCGATCTTAGCCATAATGATTATTAGATTGTTTATATTGAATAAATACTAAAAAAGCCTTTTAACTCTGCGTGCAAAAGTAATATTTAATTTTCTAATTGCAGCGCCGAAATATGCAAAAATCAAGCCTCTTTTTCGTAACTTTACGAGACTATGGAAGCGACGCTGAAGAAATACTGGGGATACGACTCCTTCCGGCCTATGCAGAAAGAGATAATCTCGTCTGCGCTGGCGGGCCGGGACACCCTCGCCATCCTCCCGACAGGCGGCGGAAAATCTATCTGCTTCCAGGTGCCGTCGATGATGAGGGAAGGCATCTGCATAGTGGTCAGCCCCCTCATCTCCCTGATGAAAGACCAGGTCGAGAATCTCTGCGCGCGCGGCATCAGAGCCCTGGCGGTCTATTCCGGCATGAGCTACCGCGACATCGACATCGCCCTCGACAACGCCATCTACGGCAGCTACAAATTCCTCTACGTATCTCCGGAGCGTCTCCAGACCGAAATCTTCAGAGTCCGGCTGGCCAAGATGAAGGTGAACTACCTGGTGGTCGACGAGGCGCACTGCATCTCCCAGTGGGGCTACGACTTCCGTCCCGACTACCTCCGCATCCGCGACATCCGCGCCATCATTCCCGACGCCCCGGTAATCGCCCTGACAGCCACCGCCACTCGCTTCGTGGCCGACGACATAATGAAGCAGCTGGGTTTCCCCGAGAGCAATCTGCTGGTGTCGGGCTTCGAGAGGCCCAATTTGAAGTACGTCATCAGGGAGTCCGAGAACAAGCTGGGCCAGCTGCTGAAGCTCTGCAACGGGGTGGCCGGCAGCGGCATTGTCTATGTCGCGAAGCGCAAGAGCGCTGAGGATGTGGCCCAGTTCCTGGTCAGCCAGGGCATTGACGTCGCGGCTTACCATGCGGGCATGAACGGTCGTGTGCGCTCCGACATCCAGCAGGAGTGGAAGTCCGGGGCCAAGAGGATCATCGTTGCCACCAACGCTTTCGGCATGGGCATCGACAAGGGTGACGTGCGTTTCGTGGCCCACTACGAGATGCCGGCGTCCCCCGAGGCGTATTTCCAGGAAGCCGGCCGTGCCGGGCGCGACGGCAAGCAGGCTTACGCGCTGCTGCTGTGGAACGAGAATGACCTGGCGCGTCTCAAGAAGACCGGAAAGGCTGCCTTCCCGCCGCTGGACTATATAAAAGATGTATATCAGAAAGTCTTCAGCTACCTCGGCATTCCCTACGAGGAGGGGGCGATGAGCAGCCGCAAGTTCGACCTGCAGGATTTCTGCCGCAAGTACAAGCTCTTCAGCTCCAGCGCCTACTACGCCATAAAATACATCGAGATGAGCGGCTACTGGTCGCTGACCGAGGAGATCGACATCGCCTCCCGCATCAACATGCTGGTGGAGCGCGAGGGGCTCTATTACCAGCAGCTCAGCGGCGACCTGGAGACTCTGCTCAGCGTCATCATGCGCATGTATCCCGGCCTGTTCGGCGGCTACATCACCATCGACGAGGAGAAGATCGCTGCAGCCGGCCACTATTCCGTCCTCTCCGTAGAGGCCAAGCTCAAGATGCTCGACGCCCGGCGCATCCTGAAGTACATCCCCAAGGTCAAATCGCCCATCCTCAACATAGTCAACGAGCGGCTCTACGAGAAGAACCTCCTGCTGCCGAAAGATGAATATGCCAGCCGCGTGGAGCGCAACATGGCCCGCATCGAAGCCATGGAGGCCTACGTCCGCACCGCCGCTTCCGCCCCCGAGAAATTCCTTATCGATTATTTCGGACTCAAATAAATACCAACTATATGTATTCCCTCAAACGCCTGATCATTGCATTCGCAGCCGTGCTGACAGCCGGGACGGCATTCGCAGCCGAACGTGTGCACACTACTTTCGATTTCGACTGGAAATTCTCTCTTGCAGCCACAGACGGAGCGCAGGCGAGAGATTTTGACGACAGCGCATGGACCGGCGTCCAGCTGCCTCACGACTGGAGCATGACTCTCCCCTACCTTTCTCCTGAGCAGGGCGGTCACGGCTCGATGGGTTTCATGCAGGGCGGCATCGGCTGGTACCGCAAGACTTTCGCAGTGCCGGCCGCATGGAGAGGCCGCCGCGTCAGCCTTGAATTCGACGGCATTTATCACCGTGCGACTATATATGTGAACGGAAAGCAGGCGGGCTTCCACCCCTACGGCTACACTGCCTTCGCCCTGGACATCACGGATCTTCTGGAGCCGGGCCGGGACAATGTGGTGGCCGTGAAGGTCGACCACAGCGACTGCCCGACCTCCCGCTGGTATTCCGGCAGCGGCATCTACCGCCACGTGTGGCTGAACGTCACCGACCCTGTCCACGTCGCTCTCTGGGGCACATACGTCACCACTCCTTCGGTGAGCGCTCAGAAGGCATCGGTGCACATCGAGACTTCGCTGGAAAACGAGACGGCAAAGCAGGCTTCCATCTCTCTGGTCAGTGAGCTGAAAGGTCCTGACGGCCGTGTCGTGGCCCGCAAGACTACTTCGGCCACTCTACCTGCCGCCGGCAAGGAGGTCGTGGCGCAGGATTTCACTGTCGAGGCGCCGATGCTCTGGGATCTCGACACGCCGCATCTCTACACCGTCGTAACTACTGTCCGCCGCGGCGGCCGTACGGTCGACAATTATGAGACTACGTTCGGCATCCGCGACATCCGCTTCGATGCCGACAAGGGTTTCTTCCTGAACGGCCGCAGCGTCAAGATGAAGGGCGGCGACGTGCATCAGGACGCCGGCTCGCTGGGCGCCGCCATCCCTGACCGTGCGCAGGAGCGCCGCATCCGCCTCATGAAGGAGACCGGCTTCAATGCCATCCGCTGCAGCCACAATCCGCCGGCACGCGAGTTCCTGGACTGGTGCGACCGCATCGGAATGCTGGTGATCGACGAGTCTTTCGACAAATGGAAGAGCGGCTATTACGCCCAGTGGTATGACGAGTGGTGGAAGGCAGACCTGACTTCGATGGTGCTGCGCGACCGCAACCATCCGAGCATCGTGCTCTGGAGCGTGGGTAACGAGACCCGCGAGCAGTCCGACATGTCCGGCGAGGGCACGGCACGGCTGGTCGAGCTTCGTGCCGAATGCGAGCGGCTGGACCCTACCCGCAAGGTGGCTGTAACTACGATGCCGGACTACAACCGCACATTCGACAAGAACGGTTTCAATTCTGCTGTCGAGGTAGTGGGCTACAACTATCAGGAGCCTTTCTACGACAGCGACCATGCCAAATATCCGGACCGCATCATCTATGGTTCCGAAGTGTTCCCCTACTATTCTCCGGGCGAGAAGATCATGCGCGAATACATCGAGCGCAATCCCTGGTATGACTACGCTTCGCGCGATTTCATCTTCGGCTATTTCATGTGGGCTGCCATCGACTACTGGGGTGAGTCTTCGGGCTGGCCGAGCAAGGGCTGGCCGACCGGCATCTACGATGTCTGCATGCACGAGAAGCCGCAGGCCGCTTTCTTCCGTGCGGTATGGAAGGACGAGCCTATAGCCAGGATCGCCATCGAGGATCCTTCTCTGCCGCTGGACCGCGGCAAGGACATGTGGACCTGGCCTTTCCTGGCCTGCCACTGGAACTTCCCGCAATACGACAATACCCAGATGGTGCAGGTGAACGTGTTCACCAACTGCGAGGAGGCTGAGCTTTTCGTGAACGGCACTTCGATGGGCGTACGCCGTCTGGCGGATTTCACCAACAATACTCTCAAGTGGCGCATTCCTTATAAGGCCGGGACCATCAGCGTCAAGGCTTTCAACGGCGGCAAGGAGGTAGCCGGCGACGAGCTGCACTCTGCCGGAGCTCCTGCGACCCTGCGTCTGGCTGCTGACCGCACTGTACTGGCTGCCGACGGGCAGGATCTGTCATACATCGAGATCGAGATGGTGGACGAGAAGGGCGTCGTGGTTCCTGACGCTGACCGGAAGGTGCGCATCAAGGTGACCGGTGCGGGCCGTTTCGTCTGCATGGACAATGGTGACACCGCGGACGGCGGAGCTCAGTTGCGCGCTGACAAGCCTACCTTCATGGGCCGCGCTCAGGCTGTAATCCAGTCGGGCCGCTCTGCCGGCACTATCCGTGTCGTGGCTTCTGCCGACGGTCTTCCCGATGCGGAACTGGAGATCAGTGTGAGATAATCGCCCTTCCGCGACGGCTCGCTTGCTTGCTTGCTGACTGGCTGGCTGCCACAGAATGGATGAGAATGCCCAGTTAGGCATTCTGTGGCCGCAAAACACGTGTTTTTGCGAAAAAATCGGCCATAGAATGAAGAATACAGCCTCTGTAATCATTCTGTGGCAAGAAAATGAATCTGGAGAGTTGTTTTTCGGCCGAGGCGGAGCAGCGAACCTGGCGAAATGGAGGCGGAACTGCGGAACTGGAGGAACGGAGCCAGCGGAGCAGAAGAAGTTTTCTCCAGGCGGCGCTGCGGGGGGCTCTGGGAAGGCCCTCCTCGCTTCGCCTAGGAAAACTTCCTGAACTGAGCCTTTCCTGCTGCGGCGGGCTGGCCGGGTCCTTTCAGAAAAATGCGTACATTGCGCTCGTTAAACCGGAATTAAGCGGATTAATTACCATGGCAACCTGGAAGATAATTGTAAACGTATTTCTTATCGTCGTCATTCTTATTGTTACGACGGCGATAATTGCAGACTACTTTAAGCACAAGGATGATGAGACTATCTCTCCGGAGGATCTGAAAGCGCTCAGACGCAGTCACTTCAAATTTGCTATGCTCGTTGCGGCATGGCTGCTATACGTGCATATCGGTCGCTTCTTTGGCTGGTAAAAAATATGACTGTTATCCGTGAAATACGGCCGGAGGAGATTCCGGTGCTGGATGATTTTCTGTACGAAGCTATCTTCATTCCTGAAGGCGTTCCGGCTCCGCCAAGGTCCATCATCCAGAACGAGGATCTGCAGATTTATGTGCGGGATTTCGGGAAGCTGCCCGATGACCGTTGCCTGGTAGCAGAGGTGGACGGGAAGATAGTCGGCGCGGTGTGGGCGCGAATCATGGATGACTACGGCCACATCGACGACCAGACACCATCCCTGGCCATTTCACTCTACAACGAATACCGGGGACTGGGCATCGGTACCCAACTGATGCTTTCTATAAAAGAGAGGCTTCGGACTGACGGTTACAAAAGGATTTCCTTATCTGTACAAAAGGCAAATTACGCTATACAACTGTATCAAAAGGTGGGGTTTGTTCCCATCTCCGACCATGGCGAAGAACTCTTGATGGAATGCCGCTTATAAAAGATACCAAAGATGCGCAAGAGCTTGATATGGCTGTACCTGCCCATTTCCTCATACCAAGCGGCACTTTCTGCCGTATTTCTCCAAAACAGCCGCTCAAAATGGCTATTAGTGCTCATTCGCCAATACCAAGCGGGAAATATCCCTATCTCTACCTCCCAACTGGACACAGGATGATTTTCTGCCGGGCGGCTGGCCACAGAATGGATGGGAGTGCCCATTTAGGCATTCTGTGGCCGCAAAACACGTGTTTTTGCGGAAAAACCGGCCATAGAATGAAGAATACAGCCTCTGTAATCATTCTGTGGCAAGAAAATGAATCTGGAAAGTTGTTTTTCGGCCGGGGCGGAGCAGCGGACCTGGCTAAAAGGAGGCGAAACTGCGGACCTGGCGAAAGGAAGGAGGAGCTGGCGAAATGGAGGCGGAACTGCGGAACTGGAGGAACGGAGCCAGCGGAGCAGAAGAAGTTTTCTCCAGGCGGTGCTGCGGGGGGCTCTGTGAAGGCCCTCCTCGCTTCGCCTAGGAAAACTTCCTGAACCAGAGCCTTTCTTGCTGCGTCGGGCTGGCCGCGTCTTTTCAGAAAAATGCGTACATTGCGGTCGTTTTTTTGGAATATACATTATGAAAAAGGTTCTGAAGGTTATATGGGGCATCTTCGCTGTGATTGGCATCTGGTGCACCCTACGCTTCTTCCCCGTTATTTCAGGCAATAGTTACCTCTCCATGTATCCGTCGACCAAGGCACGGTATAGCGAATTCGTAGATTTGCTCCGGGAGTCCGGACCCTTTGAGAAGGACACAGTCGCTTTTGAGATGCATATTATTCAGGACCCCGTCCGGGCGGAGGAAATCCGTGACTATTTCCAGCTGGACAAGCTGTACGACGCCGATGCTGACACCTGGACAAAGGCGCTCGCCATAGGCAAGTTCGTTGCAAAAAATATCCCTCACGACAATCAGGAAATAGAACCGGATCACCGCAATGCCATCGACTTGTGGGAATACACCAAGAATGTCGCCCCGGCATTCAACTGCCGCTTGCACAGTATACTTACTTTTGAACTTATGCTTGCCGCCGGTCTGGATGCACGGTATGTGACCTGCTTTCCGGAAGACGAGAACGACAATGACTGCCACGTAATGAATGAGGTGTGGCTGCCGGAGCTGGGCAAATGGGCGATGATAGACACTGATATGGACGGAAACTATGCTTCTGACCTGGACGGCACACCGCTTTCACTCAGGGAGATAAGGGAGCATTATATTGCAGGAGAGCCGATGCAGTATCATCCGAGATTCAAGAGGACCACAACGAAGGTTAACGAGCATTATTCATACATAGCCAAGGACTCCTACTGGTTCAACTGCTGGGAGACGCTCTCATACTATCAGGAAGACCGGGAGAACAGGGACAGGGAGGCCGGCCGCGATATCTATCTTATCCCGTCAGGCTTTAAACCCTTCCGGATTGATGATGGAGACATTGTTACAACGGACGCCGACATTTTCTGGGCGGCGCCGGTAAAATCCAGCTTATAAAAAACACTTATGACTCACAACCGCATCTTCAGCACCATTTTGCTGGTTGTATCTGGAATTGTTCTGTCGTCGTGCGCAATGATCAGAGGATATCGCGCCGACGGTCTGGACGGCCCGGGCATATTCAGCTTCGAGCATCACGTCCACGATACAATTCCCAACGGCGACCAGGTGTTCCAGTTCAAAATGAATGAGCCAAGAGCCGACTGGATTGACACGCTTCATTTCTACAATGAGGCGCCCCGTTGTGTCAACATGACCTTCCCGGAAGCGATGGCCGATAAAAGCGCTGTGCAAGGGATAATGATTATCCATGACGACAACATCGTCTACGAGTTGTACCGGGGCGATTTTACGGATGACCGTCTGGCGACCATATTCTCCATTTCCAAATCCATAACATCGCTGCTGTGCGGCATCGCAGTGGATGAAGGTTACATAGAAAGCATCGACGACCCCGTAACCAGGTACCTGACGGAACTGAAGGGAAGAGACCCCAGGTGGGAGATGCTTACCATCCGTCACCTGCTCTGCATGTACAGCGGACTGGACTTTGCTGATGAATATGAGTTCAATATCAAGGAACTGAAGACGGTCAACGCCATTGCCAAGTTAAACTACGGGCACAACATGATGAAGCAGATACGGAACTTGAAATTCCGCTGCGATCCAGGGACCAAGTTCCGATACGAGAGCATGACCACGGCCATCCTAGGCGTGGTCATCGAGCGCGCCACGGGCAGATACTTTGCCGATTATCTCAGCGAG
>JAFYZI010000027.1 GCA_017548725.1 Bacteroidales bacterium | reverse complement strand
TCGTCTTCAGCCACCGTCACCCTGTCGATGAGCAGCGCTGTGCCGGCCAGTCTGGGTTTCTGCCCGGACGACAGCAGCTCGTCTATCTTGAAGAATTCGCCGCTGGCCACGTCGACCAGCCTTGAGAAACCCTCTTCTTTCAGGGAGAGCAGCTGCTCCACTGCTGCAGAATCGTCGCAGTCAATCTTGGAGGCAATCAGGGCCACGGTGCCTTTGCCCAGCGAAAGCAGGTAATCCAGCACTCCCTTGGCGGTGTCGCAGACCACCTCCCTTCCACTGACAGGCGAATAGGTGCGGCCGGCATTGACGAACAGCAGCCTCAGGTAGTCATACACCTCGGTGGTGGTGGCTATGGTGCTGCGGGGGTTGGTGGTGTTCACCTTCTGTTCCACAGCAATCGCAGGGGGGATTCCGGTGATGTAGTCCACGGCGGGCTTGGTCATCCTGCCGAGGAACTGGCGGGCGAAAGAAGAGAGGCTCTCCGCGAAACGCCGGTGGCCCTCAGCATATATGGTGTCGAAAGCTATGGAAGACTTGCCGGAGCCCGAGATGCCGGTAATCACGATGAACTTGCCTCTCGGTATCGCGAGGTCGAAGTTCTTCAGGTTGTTGGCCCTGGCTCCTTTGACGAATATGTTGCCCGGCTGCTCCATCTACAATCTGCTCACCTGTCTCAGATCCCTGAGTTTCTTCAGGGATGCCATAATCTTGTCGAGCTCGAGGTTGCCGGGCACGAAGATAGTCGCGCTGACTTCCTTGGCGCCGTCCTTGGCGTCCTTCACGAGGAACGACCTTATCGAAGCCTTGAAATTGCTGATAGTCGAGATTACCTCATTCACCGCTGCGTCCGAATCCACTATTACTCGCAGGGTTGTCTGGAAGCTGTTGGTGCTGGCGTCTTCTTTCCAGCGCACCTTCTGGACCCTGTGGGGATAGAGGGTCAGCAGCCTGGCGGCATTGGGGCAGGACATGCGGTGGATCTTGATGCCGTCATTGACGGTCACGAAGCCGAAGACCTCGTCGCCGAAGACAGGGTTGCAGCAACGGGCCATCTTGTAGTCCACATTCTTGAGAGACTTGTTGCCGCCAATCACAAGGTAGTCGGAAGAATCGGTCTTGCGGAGGGCGTGGGTCACGTGGCTCTCGACAGCTTCCTGGGTGCGGGACGCCTTGTCCTGCAGGAAAGCCTTGATGTCGGCGATGTCCACGGCTCCGGAACCCAGCGCCGAGAACAGCTCGTTCGCAGTCCTGTATTTGTATTTCTTGACGAGATAAGTCAGGTCGTCGTCGGCCAGCTCCATCTTCCAGTTCTTGAGCCTGCGCTCCAGCAGCTGCTTGCCCTCGCGGGCCATCTTGTTCTCCTCTTCCTTCAGACGCTGCTTGATCTTGTTGCGGGCTTTCGAAGTCACCACGAAATCCAGCCAGCCGGGGCTCGGCTTCTGGTTCTTGTTGGTGAGGATTTCCACGATGTCGCCGGTCTTGAGTTTTTCCTTGATGGAGACCATCTTGCCTCCTATCTTGGCTCCGGCACAGCGCAGGCCTATGTTCGAGTGGATGTCGAATGCGAAGTCCAGCACCGTAGCGCCGGCCTTGAGCTGACGCAGTTCGCCGTTGGGAGTGAAGACGAACACATCCTGGTTGATGACTGAGTCAATCTGCTCGTAGCTTTCCTGAGGGGCGCCGCTGATCAGGCTGTGCACCATGTCCAGCCATTTGCGCAGGCTCTCCTCTTTCTTCACGCCTTTGTAAGACCAGTGGGCCGCGCTGCCCAGCTCGGCCTCGTAGTCCATTCTTTCGGTACGGATCTGTACCTCCAGGAACTGGCCGCGGGAATTCTTGACGGTTATCTGGAGAGACTGGTAGCCGTTGGGCTTGGGCACCGTGATCCAGTCGCGCAGGCGGCTGGTGTCGGGCTCATACTCTTCAGTCACCAGAGAATACACCTCCCAGCAGAGGTCTTTCTCCTTGTCGAGGGGTGCGTCTATGATGAACCTTATGGCGAAGACGTCATAAACCTTGCTGAACGGGATGTCCTGAACCTGCATCTTGCGCCAGATGGAATAGGCGCTCTTGGTGCGGGCCTTGAGGGTGTATTTGATGCCTTTGGCCTTCAGCTTGTCCTCGAGAGGTTGCACGAACTCCCTTACGAGGGCCTCGCGCTCTTTCTCGCCAGCCTTGAGCTGGTTGGAGATGGCCCTGAACTGCACTGGGTCGGCGTATTTCAGCCAGAGGTCTTCCAGCTCGCTCTTCACGTTGTAAACGCCGGTCTGGTGGGCCAGCGGCACGTAGAGCAGGATGGTCTCGGCATTCTTGCGCATCTGGTCGGATTTGGTGAGCATGCTCAGGTTGCGCATTATCTCGAGGCGGTCGGCCAGCTTTATGAGGAACACCTTGGGATCGCTGGAATAAGAGGCGATAAGCTTGCGGTAGCGGTCAGCCTCCAGGCGGGTGTCCTTAGGCTTGATCTCGGAAATCTTGTTGAGGCTGACGGCCATGTCGATGACCGTCTTGTCGAAAGAATCGCGCACTGCGTCGAGGCGGCTGTTGTCCATGCGGCTGGCCTCGTGCAGAAATACTGCAGAAACTGCATCGGCGCCGAGTCCAAGTTCCTTTGCAACTATCTCGGCCACAGCGACGGGGTGCTCTATGAAGGGATGGTTGTTGCTGCGGGACATTCCCTCGAGGGAAGAGCATGCAAGGTCGTACGCACGGCGGATGGCCGCGGCGTCAGACTCGGAGTAATATCCGCATATCCTGTCTATTGCATCCTTCATTTCTCGAGCAGTATCTTGAGTGCGTTCATTTCGTCCCTTGCCTTTGCGGCTGCAAGGAAGTCGAGCTGCGCTGCAGCGTCTTCCATCCTCTTCTTGGCAGCTGCGATGGCTGTCTTGAGCTGGGCGGGATCCATCTTGCTGATGACGGGATCCTCCTCCAAATATCTTGCCTGCCTGCTCAGCTCGTTCTCGCGGTCGTAGCCGTCGGCCCGCACGAGCGCGTTGTAGGCCTTGATGCCGACCTGATGAGGAGTTATGCCGTGCTCCTCGTTGTAGCGCTGCTGCTTTGCGCGGCGGCGCTCCGTCTCGTCAATCGTGCGCTGCATCGACTCGGTGACTGTGTCGGCATACATTATCACCTTGCCGTTTATGTTCCTCGCGGCGCGGCCCGCAGTCTGGGTCAGCGACCTTTCGCTGCGCAGGAAACCTTCCTTGTCAGCGTCCAGTATGGCCACCAGGCTCACAGTGGGCAGGTCAAGCCCTTCACGCAGCAGGTTCACTCCTACCAGCACGTCGAAACGGCCGGCCTTGAAATCTTCTATTATCTCCACCCTCTCGAGCGTATCCACGTCGGAATGGATGTAGCGGCTGCGCACGTCCATCTTCGTCAGATATTTCTCCAGCTCCTCGGCCATGCGCTTTGTCAGCGTAGTCACCAGCACACGTTCGTCCTTCTCGCTGCGTATCTCTATCTCCTCCAGCAGGTCGTCGATCTGGTTCTTCGTGGGCCGCACCTCTATCGGAGGGTCCAGCAGGCCCGTAGGCCTCACCACCTGCTCCACGACCAGTCCGCCGCACTGCTGCAGCTCGTAATCTCCCGGAGTGGCGCTCACATACAGCTTCTGGCCCAGGATGTTCTCGAACTCGTCGAACTTCAGGGGGCGGTTGTCCGCAGCTGCCGGAAGGCGGAACCCGTATTCGATGAGGGTTTCCTTGCGGGCGCGGTCGCCGCCGTACATCGCACGCACCTGCGGGATGGTCACGTGGCTTTCATCTATAAAGGTAATGAAATCGTCCGGAAAATAATCAATCAGACAGAAAGGTCTCTGCCCCGGCTTGCGGCGGTCGAAGTAGCGGGAGTAGTTCTCGATGCCCGGGCAGTAGCCTATCTCCTTGATCATCTCGATGTCATACTCCACCCTCTGTTTCAGCCTCTTGGCCTCGAGGCCGCGGCCGATCTCGTTGAAATACGACACCCTCTCCATCATGTCGTCCTGGATCTGGGTGATCGCGTCGCGGGTGCGCTCCTTGGTCGTGACGAAGTTGTTGGCCGGATATATCGTGATTTCGTTCAGGTATTCCACTGTGGCGCCGCTGATGGGGTCGATGAGCTCAAGAGACTCTATCTCGTCGCCGAAGAAGACCACCCTGCATGCCATCTCTCCGTATGCCAGATAAATGTCGATGCTGTCGCCCTTCACGCGGAAGGTTCCCCTCTTGAACTCAGTCTCGTTGCGGTTGTAGAGGGCGTCCACCAGGGCGTAGAGGAACTTGTTGCGGCTGATGGTCTGGCCGCGGGTCACTGTCACCGTGCTGTCGTGGAAGTCTTCAGGGTTGCCGATGCCGTATAGGCATGACACCGACGATATCACCACCACGTCGCGGCGTCCCGACAGCAGGGCCGAAGTAGCCCTCAGGCGCAGTTTGTCGATCTCGTCGTTGATACTGAGGTCCTTCTCGATGTAGGTATCTGTGGTGGGAATATAGGCCTCCGGCTGGTAATAGTCATAGTAGCTCACGAAATACTCCACGGCATTGTCCGGGAAGAACGACTTGAACTCGCCGTAAAGCTGGGCGGCCAGGGTCTTGTTGTGGCTCAGGATCAGCGCCGGCCGCTGCATCTGCTCGATGACGTTGGCCATGGTGAAAGTCTTGCCGCTTCCGGTGACTCCCAGCAGCGTGGCACAATCGACCCCTGAGCGGAATGCACTGCATATCTGCTCGATAGCCTCCGGCTGGTCGCCAGTGGGCTTGTAAGGCGATTGTATCTTGAATTGCATTGGGGGCAGCGGCTTACTCGCCTGCAGCCTTCAGTCTTTCTGCATTCTCCGCGATCTGCAGCTGGTCTATCAGCTCCTGGATATCTCCATCCATGAATACAGGAAGATTGTACATAGTGTAACCTATGCGGTGGTCTGTCACGCGAGACTGGGGATAGTTGTATGTCCTGATCTTTGCTGAGCGGTCTCCGGTAGAGACCATGGTCTTACGGGTAGATGATACCTCGTTGAGATATTTCTCATACTCGAGGTTGTAGAGTCTGGTACGAAGCTCGGCCATTGCCTTGTCGAGGTTCTTGAGCTGTGAACGCTCGTCCTGGCACTGGACTACGATACCTGTGGGGATATGTGTCAGGCGGATTGCGGAGTATGTGGTGTTCACTCCCTGTCCGCCGGGACCTGATGAGCAGAATGTATCCTTGCGGATGTCGGCCATGTTCAGCTCGATGTCGAATTCGTCGGCCTCGGGCAGCACTACCACCGACGCGGCAGAAGTATGGACGCGGCCCTGGGTCTCGGTCTGGGGAACCCTCTGGACGCGGTGCACGCCGCTCTCGTATTTCATAGTACCGTAAACCTTGTCGCCGGAAATCTTGGCAACTATCTCCTTGAAACCGCCCATGGCGCCTTCCGACTGGCTGTTCACCTCTATCTTCCAGCCCTTCTTCTCGCAGAACTTGCTGTACATGCGGAAGAGGTCGCCGGCAAAGATGGCAGCTTCGTCGCCGCCGGTGCCGCCGCGGATCTCGATCATGGCGTTCTTGGAATCCTGAGGGTCGGCGGGGATGAGCAGCACTTTGATCTCCTCCTCCAGCTTCGGCAGCTGCGGCTCGATCTCATTCACTTCCTCGCGGGCCATCTCCTTGAGCTCATCATCCTTCTCGTTCATGAGGATATCCTTCGCGGCCTGCAGGTCGTTGAGGAGCTTGGAATAGTTCTTTCCCGCAGCCACGATCGGCTCAAGCTCCTTGTACTCTTTGTTCAGCTGCACGAATTTCTTCATGTCGGCAATGACTTCAGGGCTTGAAATCTGCTGTTCCAGGGAATTGTATTTGGCCTCAAGGTCGGCCAGTTTCGTCAGTAAGGTATTCTCCGCCATATTATCAAGATTAGCTTGCAAAAATAGCAATTTTTCGGCGATTTTCCTAATTACCGGCCGGTGATGTGGCGCTAACAGAAAAGGGAACCTTGCGGCTCCCTTTTCTGTTGCTTAGCGGCGAGGCTTATTCGGCCGGGACGAAGTGGTAGTGAGGACCAAAGCGCTCGAAGGCGGCGCGGTCGAGCTCCTCGCGATGGTCCGGGTGCGCGATGCTGATAATAGCCTTGGCGCGCTCCTGGAGGCTCTTGCCATAGAGGTCCACGGCGCCGAACTCGGTAACGAGCCAGTGCATGTGGTTGCGGGTCGTTACAACGCCTGCGCCGGTGGTGAGAACGGGCGCGATCTTGCTGATGCCCTTGTTGGTGACAGAAGGCATGGCGATGATGGCCTTGCCGCCCTCGCTCAGGCTTGCGCCGTAAGTGAAGTCGATCTGGCCGCCGACGCCGCTGTAGAACTTGGTGCCGAGGCTGTCAGCGCAGACCTGGCCGGTGATGTCCACCTGAAGGGCGCTGTTGATGGCGGTCACCTTCGGGTTCTTGGCGATAATGTACGGGTCGTTGGTATATCCCACATCCATCATTGCAACCATCGGGTTGTCGTCGATGAAGTTGTAGACCTCCTGGCTTCCCATCAGGAAGGTAGAGACCATCTTATATTTGTCAATCTTCTTGTTGGCACCGTTGATGACGCCTTTCTCCACGAGCGGCAGCACGCCGTCGGCGAACATCTCGGTGTGGATACCGAGGTTCTTGTGGTTGCCGAGCTGTGCGAGCACTGCGTTCGGGATGGCGCCGATACCCATCTGCAGGCAGGCTCCGTCCTCGATGAGGTTGGCGCAGTTGATACCGATCTTGGTCTCGGTCTCGTTGGGAGCGGTGAAGGTGGCGGGCTCCAGCGGAGTGTTGTCCTCGACGAAGAGGTCGATCTTGTCAACAGGGATGATGGCCTCGCCCCAGCTGCGCGGAACGTGCTTGTTGATGACTGCGATGACAGTCTTGGCGCACTCGATTGCAGCGAGGGTAGCGTCAACAGATGTGCCGAGCGATACGAAACCGTGCTTGTCCGGAGGGCAGACCTGGATCATGGCCACGTCGCAGGGGAGGACGCCGGCCCTGTAGAGCTTCTGGGTCTCGCTCAGGAAGATAGGAATATAGTCGGCATATCCGGCCTGGACGTTCTTGCGGACGTTGCCTCCTACGAAGAATGCCTGGTGGAAGAAGATGCCTTCATATTTAGCCTCGGTGTAGGGGGCGGGACCCTCGGTGTGAAGGTGGTGGATGAAGACGTTCTTCAGCTCTCCTGCATCGCCGCGGCGGCAAAGGGCCTGGATGAGCACCTGAGGTGCACTTGCTACGCTGCTGAAGTGGATATGGTCGCCACTTTTGACAACCTTCACAGCTTCATCGGCGCTTATGAATTTGATTTCTTTCATGTATGTTAGTTGTTTGATATGAGTCCAAAACGCAATCAACAAAGATATGAAAAAATATGATAACTTTGCGGCAACATAAAGCATACGTACGATGAACAACCGCGAAGAACAACTCAAAGCTTTCAACCGCCTTCTGGACGTGATGGACGACCTGAGGGAGAAATGTCCGTGGGACCGCAAGCAGACCAACGAGAGCCTGCGTCCCAATACCATCGAGGAAGTATATGAACTGAGCGACACCATCCTCCGCGGCGACAAGGCCAACATGGCCAAGGAGCTGGGCGACGTGCTGCTGCATGTCGTGTTCTACGCCAAGATCGGCTCCGAGACCGGCGACTTCGACATCGCTGACGTATGCAACAAGCTTTGCGACAAGCTCATCTATCGTCATCCCCACGTTTATGGCAACGTTGCCGCCGAGACTGCAGGTCAGGTAGTGAAGAACTGGGAGCAGCTGAAGCAGACCGAGAAGGACGGAAACAAGACTGTGCTCGGCGGAGTTCCGGAGAGCCTGCCCCCGCTGCTGAAGGCATACCGCATGCAGGACAAGGCCCGCGCCGTCGGTTTCGACTGGGAAGACAAGGAGGATGTATGGGACAAGGTTACTGAAGAAATCGCCGAGTTCCGCGCCGAACTGATGTACATGGAAAATGACGGGAGCAACCGCGACAGGACCCAGAACGAGCTGGGTGACCTGCTGTTCTCTCTGGTCAACGCTTCCCGCCTCTATGACCTCAATCCCGACACCGCTCTGGAGATGACCTGCCGCAAGTTCCGCGCGCGCTTCAATTACGTCGAGGCGGAGGCTGCAAAGAAGGGCCGCAAGCTCAAGGACATGACTCTCGGCGAGATGGACGAGCTCTGGGAAGAAGCAAAGGCCAAAGGCATCAAGTAATTCAAAAGTCATAAGATGATCCAACCCTGGCAGGAAAGGACCCTCCTTCTTATGGGCGAAGAAGCTCTTCAGAAGCTTTCTGACGCCGTTGTGGCCGTGATAGGCCTCGGCGGAGTGGGCGCTTATGCTGCGGAGATGCTGGCCCGCGCCGGAGTGGGAAGGCTGATCCTGCTGGACAGCGACTGTGTGGCCGAAAGCAACAAGAACCGCCAGCTGCTGGCCCTGGACTCCAACATGGGCTGCAAGAAGACCGAGGTGATGGCCGCCAGACTGCGCGACATCAATCCTTCGTTGGAACTGACCTTGATCGAAGATTATCTCACTCAGGATAATGTGGCGACGCTCCTCGGGCCTCTAAAGCCAGATTTCCTGGTCGACGCCATCGACACCCTTACCCCGAAACTCTCGCTGATCCATTACTGCGTGAATGCCGGCATCCCGCTGGTGAGCTCGATGGGTTCCGGCGCCAAATATGACGCCACAAAGGTGCGCCTGACCGATTTGTCCAAATCCTACAACTGTCCCCTTGCCTACATAGTCCGCAAAAAACTCCGCAAGATGGGCATCGAGAAAGGCTTCCCGGTAGTCTTCTCAGAAGAGCTGCCCGACGACAACGCCATAGTCGAGACCCGCGGCGAGACCAACAAAAAATCCCAGGTCGGCACTGTGTCATACCTCCCCGCAGTCTTCGGCTGCGTCTGCGCCCAGGCAGCCATCCGCCATATCACCGGAAAGTAGCTATTACTTCACTGTCTTGCCGAAGGGGAGCAGGGCGGGGATGATCATTTTGAAGTGCTGCATGCCGAAGGGAATGCCGACGATGGTGATGCAGAGCACGACGCCGAAGATGAGATGGATCAGAGAAATCTCCCACCAACCGGTGAGGATCCAGATGACATTCATCACTGTCGACAGGCAGCTCGGCTCGTCCGGCTTGTCTACGATCTCATGGCCGAAGGGCCACATGGAATAAGTGCCGAACTTGAAAAGCTGCACGCCGAAGGGAATACCGATTATGGTAAGGCACAGGCCGACTCCCACTATGTAGTATAGCAGCCCTACGATGAAACCGCCCAGCAGGAACCAGGCTATATTGCCGAAGGTATTCATGTCAAATATGTATTAGCAATGCGAAAGTAGCAAATAATATCGGAAAGCAGCGCCGTCTCCGGCCTTAATTTGCTATATTTGGGATAGCTTAAACATAGACTGGCCATGCGTAAAACTTCTGCTTTTCTGATAATCATACTTGCAATTTTCTGCACTTGCTGCACGGCTCACAAGACAAAAGACGGATACAGACTCAACGACGAGGGTGCGATAGTGACTCCGACGCCTGCCCGCGCACCGGGACAGACCGACGTGCTGGGGCTGACTGTACCCGCGATGGAAACTGTCCGGGTGGGGTTCGTAGGACTCGGCATGAGGGGCAGCGACGCTGTCGTCCGCTATACTTATGTCCCCGGGGTGAAAATCACGGCCATCTGCGACGTCGAGCCTGACCGCGTCAAGGCATCGCAGAAAGACCTTGCGGAGCGCGGCTTCCCTCCTGCTGCGGAATATTCCGGCAGCGTGGAAGCCTTCAAGCAGTTGTGCGAAAATCCTGATGTCGACCTCGTATATATATGCACCGACTGGGAGCACCATGTACCGGTGGCCCTCTATGCCATGGAGCACGGCAAGCATGTGGCTATCGAAGTGCCTTCCGCCT
Source organism: Bacteroidales bacterium (assembly GCA_017548725.1). Classification (GTDB taxonomy): domain Bacteria; phylum Bacteroidota; class Bacteroidia; order Bacteroidales; family UBA932; genus Equibacterium. The sequence goes on along the minus strand of JAFYZI010000027.1, from coordinate 3,881 downwards.
ATTCCCTGGAAGACTGCTGGGCGCTGGTCGACATGGCTGAGCGCAAACGCCTGCACTGTATGATACTGGAGAACTGCTGCTACGATTTCTTCGAGCTGTCGGCACTGCAGATGGCCCGCGAAGGCCTCTTCGGAGAAGTGATACATGCCGAGGGCTCATATCTCCACAACCTCGACCCTTACTGGGACGCATACTGGAACAGCTGGCGCCTGACCTTCAACAAGGAGCATCGCGGAGACGCCTACCCCACCCACGGTTTCGGCCCTGTCTGCCAGGTGCTGAACATACACCGCGGCGACAGGCTCAAGACTCTGGTCGCCATGGATACCAAAGCCTTCAACGGACCTAAGCATGTCGCAGCCCGCGGCGGCAAAGACCCTGACAGATTCGCGAACGGCGACGTGTCCACCACGATGATCCGCACCGAGAAGGGCAAGACCGTCCTGATAGAGCACGACGTGATGACTCCCCGCCCCTACAGCCGCATGTACCAGCTCGTGGGCACGGAAGGCTATGCCGCGAAGTATCCCGTAAACCAGCTATGCTTCCGCAACGAAGCCCTGGAAGGCCGCACCCCGGACTACAGCAAGCTGGGCGGCGAGAAGACCCTCTCCGGCGAAGCGCTCACCACATTCATGGAACAGCACCGCAGCCCCATCCTCACCCCTGAGTTGGAAGCTCTGGCCAAGGAAGTCGGAGGCCACGGCGGCATGGACTTCATAATGGACTACCGCCTGATCTACTGCCTGCGCAACGGTCTGCCCCTGGACATGGACGTATATGACCTGGCCGAATGGTGCTGCGTGAGCGAGCTTTCGGCCATCTCGATGGAACACGGCGGCGCGCCGGTGGAAGTACCGGACTTCACCCGCGGAGCCTGGGACAAGATTGACGGATTCTCATACGCTTTCGCTGAATAATATGGCAGATCTCAAGGACATTGCAGGCCGCTTCGCGACTCTGGGCCGGGTGACGGAAGTTAATCCGCTCGGCGAAGGCTTCATCAACGACACATACGTGGTGACCACCGACGGCCCACACAGATATATCCTCCAAAGGAAGAACAAAAACGTATTCCCGGATGTTCCGGCCATGATGGACAACATCACGGCCGTAACCGCCCACATCAAGCAGAAGGTCGCAGACCCGCTGCGAGAGACTCTCACCGTAATACTGGCCAGGGACGGCAAGCCCTACTTCCTGGACGATGACGGAGAATACTGGGCGATGTGCCTTTATATCGAAGACACAGTGACATACGACGTGGCGACGACTCCTGAGATGGCCCGGCAGGGCGGCATAGGCATCGGCCGCTTCCAGGCGCAGCTGGCAGATTTCGACAAGCCGCTCGCACAAGTAATCAAGGGATTCCACAACATCCGCTGGCGCTTCACCCAGTGGGACGCGGGCCTCGCCGCAGACAAGGCCGGCAGGAAGGCCTCCGTGGCGAAGGAGATTGCCTTCGTCGAAGCCCGGCGGGAACACATGCTGTCTTTCTGGACTATGGTGGAAGACGGGACCCTGCCGCAGCGCGTGACCCATAACGACACCAAGCTCAGCAACATCCTCTTCGACAAGCACAGCGGCGAAGTGCTCTGCGCAATCGACCTCGACACTGTGATGAGCAGCACTTCCCTCAACGACGTGGGCGACGCCATACGCTCATACGCCAACGCCACAGTCGAGGACGACCCCCGCTACGACAAGGTAGCGCTGCGGCTTGACATGTTCGAGGCCTATATGGACGGATACCTGTCTCAGCGCAGGGACACCCTGACCGGCTCCGAGAAGGACTGGCTCGCCTTCGCCCCGCTTTACATCACCTACGAACAGGTGCTTCGCTTCCTCATGGACTACATAGACGGAGACAGATACTACAAGATAAGGTATCCCGAACACAACCTCGTGCGCACCCGCTCCCAGATAGCCCTGATGCGCAGCATGGAGGACAATTATCCCCAGATGCAGGCTATAATCCGCAAGCTGCTGGAGTAATTGCGGGCGAAATGCTATATCTTTGTAGATACTTTGGATAATCTATCAACACAAATACTAAACCTATGAAAATTTTGAAATTCGCTGTAATGGCATTCATGCTTACGGCTCTCGTTTCATCCTGCAAGGAGAAGCAGGTTGACTGCACTCCTGTCAAGAAAGAAATCCAACCGGTAGAACAAGCTCCCAGGGCAGACCCCGGCCAGCGCAACTTCGGCGGCAACATCTCAGCCACTCCGAACGCTCCGCGCGACACCACCGGCATGGCCGAGCGTATGCGCCGCATGCGCGAGGAGCAGAACCGCATCCGCACCGTCCACTTCAACGACCTGTCGATGAGCGACCCGTTCATCCTCGCTGACGAGGCCACCAAGACCTACTACCTCACCAGCTCCGGCGGACGCCAGTACCGCAGCAAAGACCTCGTTATGTGGGAAGGCCCCTACAACGTAATCGACCTTAGCGGCACATGGTGCGAGAAAGCCGGCTTCGCTGCCGCAGCCGAGATCCACAAGATCGGCAACTATTACTACTACGCCGGCACATGGAGCGACCACAGCGAAATCATCCAGGCCATTCCGAGACGTTACAATGTGCCTCACAACCAGACATACCTCCTCCGCTCAGAGAGCCCCGAGGGTCCGTTCGTTCCTTTCTCAGTCACTCCCGGCTACGACTACCAGCCCTACGAGTGGGACTGCATCGACGGTACTCTCTATGAGGAAGACGGCCACATCTACATGATCTTCGTCCATGAGTGGACCCAGCTGATAGACGGTACCATGGATTACATCGAACTTGCACCGGACCTCACCAAGACCATCTCAGAATGGCCTGTAACCATGTTCCGCGCCACCGAGTGCCCTCCTTGCGGCGAGATGAACAGCCTTGGCGAAGCTACCTTCGGCCTCAAGATGCCCGGCTGGGTAACTGACGGCCCTCAGATGTTCCGCACCCAGACCGGCAAGCTCGGCATGCTCTGGTCTACCTGGGGCAAGGAGCGTTATCTCCAGGTTATCTGCTACTCTGAGTCCGGCACAATCGCAGGACCGTGGGTTCAGGAACCGGAGCCCTTCCTGGCCAACAACTCAGGTCATGGTATGCTCTTCCGCACCTTCGACGGCGAACTGCGTTATGTGGTACATCACTCTGAAGGCAACGGTCCCCGCAAACCTCAGTACTGGACAGTCGACGACTCCGGCGACAAACTGGTGCTCGGCAAGCAGATCATCGTGAAGTAAGTTGACAGACTTACAACAAAAAAGGCTTCAGCGAAAACTGAAGCCTTTTTTATTGGAAAGCAGGACCGTTTAGTTGGAGTGCATACTGAACTGAACGGTACCGTTATAACCGCCGATAGTAGTATTGAGGATAAGCTCAGCCTTCTTGTTGGCAGGGAAAGTCAGCTTACCGCTTGCCGAAGCGGCCAAAATGTCATTGTTGTTAATGACAACGAAAGAATAGGTGATGTTCTCACCGCTCAAAGTATAAGAACCATAGAATGACGAAGTTGCTGAGAAGGCGATGTTCATAGAGCCTGAACCGGTGAACTCCATCTCGGAAATCTTGTATCCTGCAACCTTGCTGGGGTCAATCTTTGCTCCATTATCCTTGAGGAACTGAGCTATCTCCTGGAAATCACAGCCTTTGAAACCAGCCTCTGCGTTGACACCACCGGTAATCTTGATGTAGGTGTTGTCAACAATCCATGTACGGTTGGCATTGACTTCCTCGGGGGTGGTAGACGAATTCATTTTCCTCTTGCCCTTAAATTCACCCGTCCCGACAATCTTGGCAACTGATTCAAGGAGTTCCATCTGAGCTTGATATTCGCCCTGGGTGATAAACTTGTTTCCAGACAGGGTAAATTTGCCTGTTACTACACT
>JAFYZI010000026.1 GCA_017548725.1 Bacteroidales bacterium | reverse complement strand
GGATTGCCGTCGCCGGGCTGCAGAAACGCTATGCCCCGGCAGTGCAGATCCTTAAGAAGAAACTCTGCAAGGACGACCTCCTGAGCTACGAACTTCATTACTGCACCGGAGCCTATCCTGAAGGCGACGCCCTGCTGGACCTCTACATCCACCCTCTAGACCTTGTATGCTACCTGTTCGGAAAAGCCGAAATCGCTGCATGCGAGAAGACCGGCAGCAATTCATATCTGCTGATGCTCCGTCACAAGAATGTCACCGGAACGCTGGAGCTGTCGACCCAGTACAGCTGGACTGAAGCCCGCGAGTCACTTAAGGTCAATACAGATACCGGCCTGTACACTCTTGAGCAGACAGACAAACTGACACTGGAGCTGCGTCCCGCAGTCATAGCCGGCATCCCGCTCGAGAAGGTCGGACTCGGCAAGACCGGCACCCGCGTGCTCTTCGAGCGCAACTCTTTCACTCCGGTGATGAAGGAGAATCCCGTCCATACGCAGGGCTTCTTCGACGAAGTGCGCAGTTTCGCCCGCAGAGTCGAAGGCCGCGACGCCGAGGCCCTTTCAGACCTCGCCTCCCTTCGCGACACCTACGCCCTTATCGACAGTCTCCGATAGAAGAAGATTGTTGATAAATGTGGATATCTTGGGGATATCTATTTATTGACTTACTGCTGTTTATTGCAAGCTTACAACTACCTTTATATCCCGGTTAAATCTAATCGGGATTTTCTATGATTATGTCTTTGGATGGCGCAAGCCTCAGGCCGATAGACCTGCCGGGCAGCACGAGCCTGTATGAACTGTCAGTTCCGCAGTTACGCAACCGTTACTACCTTCTCAGCGGCCCCGGAAGCCGTGCTATGGAAGCTTTTCCGAAGGTTGTAGGGTTCCACTGCTACACGGCTCTGCTCGACGAGATGGTCGACTCTCTGAGCTATCTCCGCACCAACGGGCTCACAGAAGACCTCGACATCTTCACAATCCTGCGAGGCGGACTCAACTATCCCCTGGAAGAGGCAGCAGCCCGCTGCGGCATGCGTGTCCGTGAGATCAACTTCGTATCTTGCGAAAGGGTCATAGAGGACCATGTCATCAAAGGCCTTGAGATAAAATACGACAAGATCCGCCCTTCCCGCAACTGTGTGCTGGGAATCGGAGACATCCTGGCCACCGGCGACACCTTCCGCTACTGCTTCAATCATCTGCTTGACAAGTTCCGCCAGGCGGGCGGCAGCATCCGCCGGGTCGTATTCTTCACCATCGGCGGCACAAGGGCCTTTAATCTCATCGAGTCGATGTCGGAACTGCTGGCAGACAACTTCCCGGGTTTCGAAGGCATCGACTGTTTCTTCTTCGAAGGAGCTTTCACCGTCTATGAGGACAAAGGCGTCAGCGGCATAAACGTGCCCAATATAGACTTCGGCTGGCAGGGCGGCATAGTAACGCCGGAGTTCCGCCGCTTTATCATGAGGCACCCCGAGGCCCTTCTGGAGAAATGCATAATCTACGACGGGGGCGCCCGCCGCTACGAAATCCCCATCCACTTCGAAGAAGTGCTGGAATACTGGGAGGGCATCCGCGACCGTGCCGGCCTTATCAATGTACACGCCCTGCTGGAAGAGAAGCTGGGTTATGCCGGGCCGCTGGATTTCGAAAGCTGGCTGGACGTCACCCACCTGCGCGGTCTTGAAGGGCTGGAGCAGCTGTGGGCCGACGAGCAGGCACTGCTGCAGAGCGACATCGACCTGCACGCCCTGGCCGAGCGCAACATCGCATCGATCATCAAATTGAAACAAGCATATGAAAAAGACTGACGTTGACTACACCGACCGCGCGGTGGACCGTGCCGGACGGAAATCTAACCTTAGCATGTTCATGGTGATGCTGGGCTTCACCTTCTTCTCTGCCAGCATGTGGGTCGGACAGCAGCTTGCTGCCGGTCTGAACTGGTGGGATTTCATCTGGGCCCTCCTTCTCGGAGGTCTCATACTCGCCGCATATACCGGCGCCCTCGGCTTCATCGGTGCTGAGAGCGGCCTCTCGCTGGACATGCTTGCCCGCCGCAGCTTCGGCACCAAGGGCAGCTACCTTCCCAGCGCGATGATCAGCTTCACGCAGATAGGCTGGTTCGGCGTGGGTCTGGCAATGTTCGCCATCCCCGTAGCCAAGGAGATATTCGGCCTTCGAGTGACTCCCGACGTGATGCCCTGGCAGGGATATCTGCTGGTTGTCATCGCCGGCATCCTGATGACCGCCAGTGCGTACTTCGGCATCAAGAGCCTCACCATCATCAGCTACATCGCCGTGCCGCTGGTTGCCATCCTTGGCACCACCGCCATGATTATGGCAGTCCGCAGCGGTGACTCAGGCCTTATTGAGCAGTTCGCAAAGGGCACCAAGGATCTCGGCGTCATCGCCGGTGCCGGTCTGGTAGTCGGCAGCTTCGTATCGGGAGGTACGGCCACCCCGAACTTCACCCGATTCGCCAAGAGTGCAAAAGTAGGTCTCTGGACTACAGTCGTAGCCTTCTTCATCGGCAACTCCCTGATGTTCCTCTTCGGCGCCGTTTCCAGCATCTATGTAGGCGGTAACGACATCTTCGACGTGATGATCAACCTGAACCTCTTCTACATCGCCCTGCTGGTTCTCGGTCTGAACATATGGACTACCAACGACAACGCCCTCTACACCGGCGGCCTCGGCCTGTCCAACATCTTCGAACTGTCGAAAAAGACCATGGTCATCATCTCCGGCATCATCGGCACCATAGCTGCCGTATGGCTCTACTGGAACTTCTGCGACTGGCTCAACGTGCTCAACTGCACCCTTCCCCCTGTCGGCATCATCCTGATCCTCCACTACTTTATGAACCGCAAGGCATACGCTGAGGACAGCGTTCCCGAGAAGAAAGTTGACTGGTTTGCTATCTGCGGCGTCCTCGCCGGCGCAGTGGTTGCCAACCTCGTGAAGTGGGGCTTCCCTGCCATCAACGGCATGGCAGTCGCCGCTGTCATCTTCCTGATCGGCCAGAAGGTTCAGAAGAAATAATGCCTTCCGCGGCCCCAGTTC
>JAFYZI010000025.1 GCA_017548725.1 Bacteroidales bacterium | reverse complement strand
GCAGGTTGATGGCCAGCGCCATGGGGATGAGCCAGCGGCGGAAGCCGTTCCGGCTGATCACCACGCCGCTGAGCATGCCGCCCAGAAGCAGCGCTATCACGCCGAGGGTACCGTAGATGCCGCCCACGGTGGCTGTGGCCAGCTCGAGGCCGCCGGCTTGCGTCGTGTCGAGCATGAAAGGCTGGGCTATCTTTACCAGCTGGCTCTCTCCGAGACGGTAGGTCAGCAGGAAGAAGAATATCAGGCCCATGTGGTCTTTCTTAAAGAAGGTCACGAAGGTGGTGGCGAATTCCTTCCAGATGGTCTTCGCTGAAATGTCGCTGCGGGGCGCGTCGCTCTCGGGCTTCGGCAGCACGAAGCGGTGCCACAGCGTGAGGGCCACGAAGATGGCGGCCAGCAGATAGAAGCTCAGACTCCACGACAGGGCTATGTTGCCGTTCAGCCTGGGAAAGATTTTGCCCTGCTCGATCCAGCCAGCTATCATCACCAGCACACCCTGCCCGAAAATCATCGCCACGCGGTAGAATATGTTGCGGATGCCGGCGAAGAAGCTCTGCCCGCCCTCGTCCAGGCCGTGCATATAGAAGCCGTCGGCGGCAATGTCGTGGGTGGCGGAGGCGAAGGCCAGCAGCCAGAAGAACGCCAGCGTTATCTGGACATAATGGTCGGCCGGGATGAAGAATGCCACTCCGGCGAAGGCCGCAGCCATCAGTGTCTGCATGGTGTTGATCCACCAGCGCTTGGTCTTGATAAGGTCGACGAAGGGGCTCCACAGGGGCTTGATTACCCACGGCAGGTAGAGCCACGAAGTGTATAGTGCTATCTCGGTGTTTGAAAGTCCCAGCTTCTTGTACATCACGACCGCGACGGTCATCACGGCGACGTAGGGGAGACCCTCTGCGAAATAGAGGGTGGGGATCCATTTCCAACCTTTTGTAAGTTTCATGGGAGTAATGCGGAAATCGGCCTGTAAGTTAGTAAAAAAACCGCTATACCACAACCTCCATGAGCTCGTCCCAGCGGGTGGTGTAGCGCTTTGAGACGTGGGCTCGGGTGGAGAACTGGTCCATCTCGCCGTTGGAGGCTATGCGGACGGTCGACCGGCCGTTGACGCTGTTGATGCTGTCGATCACCTTCATAAGGCGGTCCTGCTTCTCGTGGTCGACGGTGTCGAAGAACACCCCCTGCACTTTGTCGCTGTCCACCAGGTCGGTGACCATCACTCCGGCGCGCTTGTAGCCGAAGCCTTTCTTGTATATGGCCCTGAGGGCCGCAGCAGCAGCGTCTGTCATCTCTATGGTGCTGTTGGTGGCCACCTCGAAGCCGGTGGTGCGTATGCTGTAGTCCTGAGGCTTCTCGTCCCTGTGGCGGTTGGTGAGGATGAAGACGTGCAGGAAATAGGCCTTCATGCTCTGGGCGCGGAGCTTCTCGGCCACCTTGGCGGTGAAGGTGGCTACTGCGGCGTCCAGCTGTGCGAGGTCGGTCATGTCGTGGGCGAAGGAGCGCGACACGCAGATGGTCTGCCTGTCCTGCGGCACCTCGGCGAACTCGATGCAGGGCTCTCCGTGCAGCTCCAGCCAGGTCTTGACGCCGGTGACGCTCATCATGCGGCTCACCTCGCTGCGGGGGAGCGAGCTGAAGTCCCAAGCCGTGTGGACGCCCATCAGCTCCAGCTTCTTGCGATACTTGCGGCCGATGCCCCAGACGTCTCCGACAGGGAACTTGCGGAGCACCTTCTCGATGTCCTGCGGACGGTACATCAGGCAGCAGCCCTGCAGCTTCGGGTACTGCTTGCAGAGCTTGCTGGCAATCTTTGCCAGGGTCTTGGTGGGCGCCATGCCTATGCTGACAGGGATGCCGGTGTCTTTCTTTATCCTCGCCGACAAGTCGCGGCCCTTCTGCTGCAGGCCCTCCAGAGGCAGGCCTTCAAGGTTCAGGAAGGCCTCGTCTATCGAATAGACCTCTATGGCCGGGACGGTCTCCTTCAGGATGGATATCACCCGGTTGCTCATGTCTCCGTAGAGCTGGTAGTTCGACGAAAAGACATCCACATTGTTTTTCTCTATCACCTCCTTGGCCTGGAAGAGGGGAGTGCCCATCTTGATGCCGAGGGCCTTGGCTTCGTTGCTGCGCGCGATGATGCAGCCGTCGTTGTTCGACAGCACCACCACCGGCTTGCCGTCCAGGTCGGGACGGAAGACGCGTTCGCAGCTTGCGAAGAAATTGTTGCAGTCGCAAAGACCTACCATCGGCGGAAGGGGGGCTTACATTTTCTTGATCAGATACTTCACTATGCCCCAGATGGCGAACTGGTTGTTCTCGTCGACCCTTATGGGCTGGAAATCCTTGTTGGCCGGCATCAGCAGGGCATAGTCGCCCATGGCCTTGTATTTCTTGAGGGTGAACTCACCGTCCACGAAGCATACCGCCAGGCAGCCGTCGTAAGGCTCGGCGCTCTTGTCGATTATCAGCAGGTCCCCGTCGTCCACTCCGTCGTCGATCATCGAAAGGCCGCGCACCCGGGCGAAAAACGTTGAGGCCGGATTGTGCACCAGCACCTTGTTGAGATCCAGCGCCACGTCCATGAAGTCCTCGGCAGGAGAGGGGAATCCCGCATTTATCAAAGCAATTTTGTCTTCTTCCATGAAAAAACTAATTTTATACAAATTTATAAATTTCTATTTTCTAAATATTTGCTACATTTGCGCCCATTCTAAGAAGTATTATAAAAATTAAGTTTTCACTGACCTGTTATGACAACTAAAAGAGTTTATTTGTTCGGTGGCAAAAAAGCCGAAGGCAACGGCTCAATGCGGAATTTGTTAGGTGGCAAGGGTGCTAACCTTGCCGAAATGTGTACACTCGGAATGCCTGTTCCCGCAGGTTTCACCATCACCACAGAGTGCTGCACCGAGTATTTCAATCTGGGTGGTCAGTTTCCCGCAGGGCTTGAGGCCGATGTGAAGGCAGCCCTTGCAGCCACTGAAAAAACCATGGGCAAGAAATTCGGAGACGTCAAGGATCCTCTCCTCGTATCTTGCCGTTCAGGCGCCAGAAGTTCAATGCCTGGTATGATGGACACCGTCCTCAACATTGGCCTCTGCACCGCCACAATCCCCGGTCTTATTGCCAAGACCAAGAATCCGAGGTTCGTTTATGATGCTTACCGCCGTCTGATCATGATGTACTCAGACGTCGTTATGGAGAAAGCTGAAGGCATCGAGCCTGCCGACGGACAGGGAATCCGCGAGCAGCTTGAGAAGATGATGTACGAACTCAAGGACAAGAAAGGATATAAGAGCGACACCGACCTCAAGGAGAAAGACCTTATCGACCTCTGCGAGGCATTCAAGAAAAAGATCAAGGAAGTTCTCCACGTTGAATTCCCCGACAACGCCCACGATCAGCTCTGGGGTGGTATCGGAGCCGTTTTCAAATCATGGAACGGTAAACGTGCCGTGGCATACCGCCGCATCGAGGGTATTCCTGACAACTGGGGTACTGCAGTAAACGTGCAGTCAATGGTGTTCGGAAATATGGGTGACACCTCTGCTACCGGTGTTGCATTCAGCCGTAACCCGGCAACCGGCGACAACAACTTCTACGGCGAGTGGCTTATCAACGCTCAGGGTGAAGACGTGGTCGCAGGTATCCGCACCCCCAACCCTCTGAATGAAGCTACCAAGAATGCTCATAACAAACACCTGAAATCTCTGGAAGTTGCAATGCCTGATGTCTACAAGGAGCTTGACGACATCCGCCAGAGGCTTGAGAACCACTTCAAAGATATGCAGGATATCGAGTTCACTATCCAGGAAGGCAAGCTCTGGATGCTCCAGTGCCGTGTCGGCAAACGCACCGGACTGGCTGCCCTGAACATGGCCATGGATATGATCGAGGAAGGTCTCATCACTGACAAGACTGCCGTTCTGCGCGTCAGCCCGAGCCAGCTTGAAGAGCTGCTTCACCCGATCCTGAACCCCAACTCAGAAAAGAATGCTGCAGTTATCGCTCACGGTCTGCCCGCAGGCCCCGGCGGCGCTGTCGGCAAGATCGTCTTCACTCCGGCCGAGGCTGTTGCAGCCGCTGCCCGCAAGGAAGACGTCATCCTCGTCCGTGAAGATACATCTCCTGAGGACGTAGAAGGTATGCGAGTAGCTGTTGGTCTGCTTACCGCACGCGGTGGTATGACTTCACACGCCGCTCTGGTAGCCCGCGGATGGGGCAAGTGCTGCATCGTAGGTTGCGAGGCCATCACCTTCACTTCAGGCGCCAAGGGCGAGAAGATCCTGAACATCGCAGGCAAGCAGTATCACGAGGGCGACATCTTCTCTCTCAACGGTACCAAGGGTCTTGTATACGCCTCTCCGGTAAGCACCATCGATGCTACTGAGAACGTACGTTATATGAAATTCATGCAGATCGTCGACAAATATCGTCGTCTCAGCGTCCGCACCAACGCCGACAACCCTGAGGATGCCCAGAAGGCCATCGATTTCGGTGCCGAGGGTATCGGTCTGTTCCGTATCGAGCACATGTTCTACGGCAAGAACTCTGAAGAGCCTCTTGCAAAACTCCGCAAGGTTATCTTCACCGCTACCGAGAAAGAACGTGCTGCTGCTGTCAACGAGCTTGAGCCTTTCGTAAAGGCTGCTGCCAAGAATACGATGCGCGTTATGAGCGCCAAGTCAGTTACCTTCCGTCTGCTCGACCCGCCGTTGCATGAGTTCGTTCCTCAGACCCGCAACAAACAGGATGAACTGGCCAAGGAACTTGGTGTTTCTGTAGCCGAGATCAAGAAGCGTGGCAAGGCTCTCCACGAGATCAACCCTATGATGGGTCACCGTGGTGTCCGTCTGGGCATCACCTTCCCGACTCTCAGCGAGATGCAGTTCAGGGCTATCTTCGAAGCAGCTGCAGAGCTGATCCTCGAAGGCTTCGATCCTCATCCCGAGATTATGATCCCTGTTACTATTTCAGTTAATGAGCTTAACTTCGAGAAACGTATCTGCGAAAGGGTACACAAGGAAGTTGAGGAGAAATACGACATGGACATCCCGTACATGTTCGGTACTATGATCGAGATCCCGCGTGCCGCTCTGCTCGCCGACCGTATGGCCCGCACCGCACAGTTCTTCTCATTCGGTACCAACGACCTTACCCAGATGACCTACGGCTTCAGCCGCGACGACATCGGTTCATTCATGAACGACTATCTGAACAACAAGATCCTCCCGTTCGACCCGTTCCAGAGCATCGACCAGGAGTCTGTCGGCCGTCTCATCAAGATGGGTATCGACGGTGGCCGCTCAACCCGCAAGAACCTCAAGGTCGGTATCTGCGGTGAGCACGGTGGTGACGCTGCATCTGTGGAATTCTGCCACAAGATCGGTATGAACTACGTGTCATGCTCTCCTTTCAGGGTGCCTATCGCACGCCTCGCAGCTGCACAGGCCGCCATCAAGGAAGAGCTTGAGAAGAAATAAGAGATTCTGAGAGATCAGATCGAAAGACTGTCCTCCTTTACGATTTCCGCGTCACGGTAATAGTAGAGGAGGATATCTTTATATGTATAGCCAAGATGGCCCATGACTGCGGCGCCGATCTGGCACATGCCGACTCCGTGGCCCCAGCCTTTCCCGTGTAGAATGAAACCTTCCGGAGTCTTTTCGACTTCGAATGCAGAGCTGTAAAGATGGCTGCGCGACAGCGTGCGCCTGATTTCCAGCTCTTTGCCTATTATGCGGGACTTGCGGCTGCCCACTATCTTGAGCTTCTTTATCCTGCCGGAAGGGCCTCTCTCGATAGGGCGCAGGTCCACAATCTTGCCATAGTTGAGGCCGGTGCGCTCGCGGACTATCTTGGAGAGTTCGGCGAAGGTGTATTCCACTTTCCACCTGTAGAAATCCTTGGTCTCCTGGTCGAAATTGGGGAGCACGTTGGTGAGGATGGAGGCGTCTTCCGTTTCGCAGAACTTGTCTCTGAAGGACTTGAGATAAGGCTTGTCTTCGTCTTCCCAGCAGGTGGAGAATATCTCGGTCTTGCCGCCGCAGCATTTGCTGAAGCGGGCGTCGCACACCTGCCCGTCGTAGGCGAGGATTTCGCCCCAGGTGGCCTCGATGGCCTCCCGGGCGGTGGCGGTGCTGACTTTGGTTATGCCCTGGTAGCGCTGGCAGTGGTCGTCGGCGCATACGTCGAAGAATTCGTGGTCGTCATGATCCTGCCAGGTGATGAGCTCCTTCGGGGTTTCGATCTTGCCTTCTCCCGATGCCTTACCGGTGCCGGTTATCTGGGCCAGCAGCCATGAGCGGGAGATGACGGCATGGGCCTTCAGGAACTCCAGCGGGGCCTCGGCGCTCATCTCTGAAGATATGACGCAGGTGAGGTAATCCTCTATGCCGATGTCGTTTATGACTATGATGCCTTCCTTTTCGGCGAGCAGGATGAGGTTGCCCTTGAAGCTCTGGTTCTCGCGGCGCTGCCAGTGGAAATCCACTCCGATGGTGACGTCCTTAAGGGTGAAGAAAGAGTCCTTGCCGGCGGCTTCGAACACCATTCTGGGAGCCTTCCGGCCGCCGCAGGCGACCTGGCCGTCTTCCATCACTGCCGTCATGCCGCCTTGAGCGGCTTCGCCGTCGCAGCTGTAGCCGCCTTCCAGCGAGAATTCAACCTTGTCGGCGGTAAGGATGCCGACCGAAATGTGTCTCTGAGGTTTATCCATTCTTGTTGGCCGCTATCCTCGCGGCAAGCTCCCAGGTGCGTATGCGGTCCTTGTAGGTATTGTTGAGATTTACTTTTTCGATTTCGAGGTCGGCGTCGCTGTTGCCTTCCCAACGGCGGCAGTTGTACATCACTTCGTAGATGCGGCCGATGCGGTATTCGCGGCTGATGCGCAGGGCGACTGCGTAGTCCTCGCCATATTTGGTGGTAGGGAAGTTGAGACGGCGCACCAGCGGGGTCCAGAAGCCGCGCGGGGCTCCGAGACCGTTGATGCGCAGGGCGTTGTTGCGGCCGTTGTCTTCTGTCCACTCGCGGTGGTCGATGACGCCGGGGGGCAGGGGATTGCCGTCGAAGTCGGTCATGCGGTAGGTGCCGATCACCATCGCGCAGCGGAACAGGCGGAAGGCGTCGACGAAGCGCTGCACGGTGTTCTCGTCGCTGTAGACGTCGTCGCTGTCAAGCTGCAGCGCGAAGCGGCCGCATTTCGGATGATGCAGCGCGGCGTTCCAGTTGCCTCCTATGGCATGCCATGTGGGGTCCTGGGCGACGTATACCAGCTTGCTGTCGTCTGCGTACTTGCGGATTATGTCGACCGTGCCGTCAGTGGAGTTGTCGTCCACCACGAACACGTTGTATTTGAAATCAGTCTTCTGGCTGAGGGCCGACTTTATGGCATCCTCTATGGTGCGGGCCCTGTTGCGGCAGGGGATTATGACGGAGGCCTCATATTCGAAGTTGCCCTCATCGATGTCTATGTCCTTGAATTTCGGCTCGAGATAGCCTCCGATGGCCTTCAGGTGCTCCGTGCAGGCCTTTTCCATCTCGATCTGGACCTCGCGGTTCTTCGGGTCGACGTAGTCGAACTGCTTCTCGCCGCTCTTGCGATTGTCGGTCTCCACTTCGTAGTAGAGGAATTCGTTGATATGCTCCAGCCGGCCTATGCGGGAAACCTTCAGCCTCAGGTCGTAGAGGCCTGCGAACTTGTAGTTTTCGACCATGGTTGCGGCGGCGGCCTTGAGGGCGTCCGTGCGGAAGAGCATCACGCTGCCGAAGTCGAAATCATCGCGCAGGGAGCCGCTCTGGCAGTCTATAACGGGGGCGTTACGGACCACTCCGTCAATCTTTATGAAGTGATCTGCGTACAGCATCACCGCTTCGGTGTCTTTTGCGATCTGCACCATCCTTTCTATCGACCAGTGCACCCAGTCCAGACGGAATGTCTTGGTGTAAAGGAGGGTGTAGTCGGTGTCGGCCGCTTCTGCGACCATGCGGATGTCGGCAGATGATTTCAGGCTTGTTACTATGTGGACATCGCCCACCAAGGGGCATTCGAGAAGGTTTTCACGGGTTGCTTCGGCATCGGCGCCCCGGAGAATGAAACATGTTATGCTTTTCATCGGCTGGATTTGCTGGCGAGGGGGGCTACCATCTCCGCGAACTTGGCCACGCCTTTGGTGGCGACGTCCTGGATCTGGGTGTAATGGGCGTAATGGAGGTTCATCGCTGTGGGGTCCACCAGATAGATGGGAGTGCCCGGGGTTATGTACTGGATGAGTCCGGCGGCAGGGTAGACGTTGAGGGACGTGCCCACCACGAGCAGTATGTCGGCTTTCTCGACTATCCTGATGGCTGGCTCGATCATCGGCACAGCCTCTCCGAACCATACGATATGGGGCCTCAGCTGGTCGCCGGTGGGGGCGAGGTCGCCGAGGTGGATGTCTTTGTATCCTATATCATATATGGTGTTCTCGTGGTTTTCGCCGCGGGCCTGGGTGATGAGGCCGTGCAGGTGTATGACCTTGGTGCTGCCCGCACGCTCGTGCAGGTTGTCGATGTTCTGGGTTATTATGTCGATGTCCCAGTCTTTCTCCATCTCGGCCAGGATCTTGTGGGCCGCATTGGGCTCGGTGTGCTCTATCTGACGACGACGCTCGTTGTAGAATTTGAGCATCAGCGCCTTGTTGCGGTACCAGCCTTCGATGGAAGCCACCTCCTGGGCGGAGTAGTTCTCCCACAGTCCGTCGCTGTCCCTGAAAGTGCTCAGGCCGCTTTCCTTGCTTATTCCGGCTCCTGAAAGTACTGCCAGCTTTTTCATACTGTCTTGTTTTAGAATTTTACCCTCAACAAAATTAACTTTTTTGTGCTATATTTGGAATCCTTACGTCAATTATTGAACTATGAAAATTTCAAGTCTTTTCAATCCCACATACGGCATCATCCGCAGCATCATCGCGCTGCTGCTGGGTCTTGCGATCGTAATCTGGCCTGACATCGCTGTTGCTGCAGCAGTCAGGGCCATCGGTGCAGTGATGATCCTTATCGGCGGCGTTTCTCTCGCCATCAATTTCACCGGCAAGGAGAGGCTTGGCAGCCTGTATGCCATCACCGGCGTGATCGCCGTGCTGTTCGGCATCGTGCTGCTGGTTTTCCCTGATTTCTTTGTAAAGCTGCTGTCTTACCTGTTCGGAGTGATGATGATCTTCTTCAGCATAGGTCAGATAGTGAATCTCATCTCTATCGGGAAGAACGTCAAGGTCAAATTCTCATTCTACATTATTCCTATCCTTATATTCATCCTCGGCATCGTGCTTCTTACCAACCCGTTCGAGGTGGTTAAGACCCTCTTCATAGTGTTCGGCCTTGCGCTGATCGTCTATGCTGTATTCGAGATGGTTGTGGCCCTCAAGTTCCGCAAGGTCTACAAGGCTGTCAAGGAGGGGGAGGCCCTGGAGGAAGCTGCTGAAGATGCTGTCGACGTAGAAGTCATCGAAAGCAAGCCGCTGGATGCTGAGGAAGACGCTCCGGCCGAGGCTGCTGCCGAGGTTGAGGATGCTCCCGCCGCTGAGGCCGGCCCCGGTGAGGATAGTCCGGAAGAATAATACATTTTCATATGGAAGAAAAAGATATGCAACCCAAGGGCTTGCCGGAGAATGCGTACCGGAAGCTCAAGGAGGGGGAGAGCTATGAGCCCGTCCTTTCTCCGAAGAAGAAATATCCCGAGGCCAACGTGTGGAGCGTGACCATCGGTGTGCTGATGACCATTATCTTCTCCGCCGCTGCGGCCTATCTGGGCCTCAAGGTGGGGCAGGTGTTCGAAGCCGCGATTCCCATCGCCATCATAGCAGTGGGCCTGTCCAGCGCCTGCAAGCGCAAGAACGCCCTCTCTGAGAACGTCATCATCCAGTCCATCGGAGCCTGCAGCGGCTCTATCGTGGCCGGTGCGATCTTCACTCTCCCTGCGCTCTACATCCTGCAGGCCAAGTTCCCGGAGCTTACGGTGGATTTCGGAAAGGTGTTCTTCAGCTCTCTGCTCGGCGGCGTACTGGGCATCCTGTTCCTGATTCCTTTCCGCAAATACTTCGTTAAGGACATGCACGGCGAATATCCCTTCCCCGAGGCTACGGCCACCACGCAGGTGCTGGTCAGCGGCCAGAACGGCGGCAAGGACGCCAAGCTTCTGCTGGTCAGCGGCCTCATCGGAGGTATCTACGATTTCATAGTTTCCACCTTCGGCTGGTGGGCCGAGACCATCTCTACCAAGGTGCTGCCCTGGGGCGCGCAGGTGGCTGACAAGGCCAAGCTGGTGCTCAAGCTCAATGTGGGCGCTGCGGTGGCCGGCCTGGGCTATATCGTAGGTTTGAAGTACGCCTTCATTATCTGCTGCGGTTCGTTCCTCGTATGGCTGGTCATCATCCCTCTGATGAACCTCATCTGGGGTCCCGACGTGCTGAACATCGTCAGCAACGTGAGCCAGACTGTAGGGGCCATGTCGCCTGAGACCATCTTCACCACCTACGCAAGGCATATCGGCATCGGCGGTATAGCCACCGCCGGCATCATCGGCATCATCAAGTCCGCCGGCGTCATCAAGAGTGCAGTCGGCCTTGCAGCCAAAGAGATCAAGAGCAAGAAGGGATCGGCCGATGAAGAAGTGCTGCGCACCCAGAGAGACCTCTCGATGAAGGTCGTAGTGATCGGCATCCTGCTGGCCCTCGTGGTTATCTTCCTGTTCTTCGCCTTCGGCGTTGTCAGCAATATCTGGCATGCCATAATCGCCCTGCTGGTGGTCGGAGTGATAGCCTTCCTGTTCACTACGGTGGCTGCGCAGGCCATAGCCCTGGTGGGGACCAACCCTGTCAGCGGCATGACTCTGATGACCCTCATCCTCACTTCCGTCATCCTGGTGGCAGCCGGCCTTAACGGCACTGCGGGCATGACGGCGGCTCTCATAATCGGCGGCGTGGTCTGCACCGCGCTTTCAGTCGCAGGAGCTTTTATTACTGACTTGAAGATTGGTTACTGGATCGGTACTACTCCGAAGGTGCAGGAAACCTGGAAGTTCCTCGGAACTCTCGTTGCTGCAGCCACTGTGGGCGGCGTCATCATCGTGCTTAACAAGACTTACGGATTCACCGGCGAGAACGCCCTCGTGGCTCCTCAGGCCAACGCCATGGCTGCCGTCATCGAGCCTCTGATGTCAGGCGGCGGCGCTCCCTGGCTGCTCTACGGCATCGGCGCCGTGATCGCCATCATTCTTACCATCTTCAAGGTGCCTGCACTGGCATTCTCTCTCGGTATGTTCATCCCCATGGAGCTCAACCTCCCGCTGCTCGTCGGCGGCGCAGTTTCGTGGTATGTCAGCACCCGCAGCAAAGATGAGAAGCTCAACAATGCCCGCAAGGAACGCGGCACGCTGCTGGCCAGCGGTTTCATCGCCGGCGGTGCGCTCATGGGCGTTGTCAGCGCTATCCTCCGTTTCGCCGGAGTCAACGTGCTCAATATTGAATGGCAGAGCTCGGGCGCCGCTCAGGCCGTGGCTCTGGTTGCCTACATCGGCATCATCGCTTATATGATTATAAAGTGTCTTCAGATAAAGAAAGTTGAGGAATAGATATGGAAAAGATAACAGATAAATTCTTGAGATACGTTTCGTATGACACCCAGTCAGACGAGAACAGCAGCAGCCAGCCTTCTACCTTCAAGCAGCTCGTACTGCTGAATCAGCTGGTCGACGAGCTGCGCGCCATGGGTATTGCAAACGCATCGATCGACAAAGATGGCTATGTGATGGCTTCCATCGAGTCCAATGTGGACGCCAAGGTGCCCGCCATCGGCTTCATCGCCCATGTCGACACCAGCCCGGACGCTCCCGGCGACAATATCCATCCCAAGTTCGTGGAGGATTATGACGGCAGCGACATTCCGCTGGGTGACGGCAGGGTTCTGACTGTGGCTGAATTCCCGGAGCTGCTCAACTACAAGGGGCAGACGCTGATCACCACCGACGGAACAACTCTGCTTGGCGCTGACGACAAGGCCGGCGTGGCTGAGATTATGTGTGCCGCGGAGTATATCATGAACCATCCCGAGTTCAAGCACGGTCCCGTGAAGATCGCTTTCACTCCCGACGAGGAGATCGGCCGCGGCGTGGTGGCTTTCGATGTTGCCCGTTTCGGCGCCGACTACGCTTATACTATGGACGGCGGTATGGTAGGCGAGCTGGAGTACGAGAATTTCAATGCTGCTTCTGCCAAGATCCATATCCAGGGCCGCAACATCCACCCGGGCTACGCCAAGAACAAGATGATCAACTCGATGCTCGTGGCTATGGAGCTGAACACCATGCTCCCGGTAGAGCAGCGTCCTGAATATACGGAAGGCTACGAGGGCTTCATCCACCTTATTTCTATCAAGGGTACGGTGGAGGAGTCGGACATCGCCTATATCATCCGCGACCATGACGCCGCTCTCTTCGAGCGCAAGAAGGAGGTGGTGCAGCAGTGCGTCGACTTCATCAATAAAAAATATGGAAACGTAGCAACTGCCGAGATCAAAAATCAATATCGCAACATGCGCGAGATGGTCGAGCCGCATTTTGAGGTCGTGGACACCGCTATAAAGGCTATTGAGATGGCGGGGGTGATGCCGAAGGTGCAGCCTATCCGTGGCGGTACCGACGGTGCGAACCTGTCTTTCATGGGGTTACCCTGCCCGAACATCTTTGCCGGAGGCCACAATTTCCACGGCAGGCTTGAGTTCGTGCCGGTGGAGAGCATGGAGAAGGCTACGCAGGTTATTTTAAATATTCTGCAAATATTTTCCAAAAATTCACATTAAAATTTTGGATTTTTGAAAAGATTACTACCTTTGCGGTCCCTTACGGAAACGACGTAGTTAAGGTAAGGGAGAAAGTTCATTGACTTAATGAGAGAGATAACGAGGTAAAGAAAATTTACTGTAAAGAAAGAAGATAGTCTGTAATTCAATTAAAAGGATTAGGGACTACAATTTCAAAGAGAACACATGGAAGATGAAAGTCTGAAATGGTTCACTTAAGCGTTACAAGAAAGAGCTAGAACAGTTTAAGTAAGCAATAAGGTATAGCGAAGCGAATAAGAGCGGATGGAGGAT
>JAFYZI010000216.1 GCA_017548725.1 Bacteroidales bacterium | reverse complement strand
AGCTTGGCGACGAACTGGCCCCTCGACTGCAGGACTTCGCCCACCAGTGCCAGGAGCGCGGCATCGGCTTCGTGCCCGTTGTGGGCAGCGGCCGCTGGACGAGAGACACCACTCTGTTGTATCAGGCGCGTGAATGGGCTGAATATCTGGTTGCTGCCCTGAAAGACGAGCCGAACCTGATGATGTGGGACCTCATGAACGAGCCAGACCTGAACAGGCGCATGAAAGAGAGCAACTTCGAGAACTGCAAGCTGATGTACGGCCTCTTCAAGGAGCTCGACCCCGCCACACCTCTCACCATCGGCATGGAGAAGGTTTCATGCATGATCGAGATGGCAGACTATGCTGACATCCTGCAGTTCCACAACTACTCCGAAACCCGCGACGAGATACGCGACACCATCGCCAGGGCTCAGGCTTTCGCCGACAAGGTCGGAAAGTCGGTGTTCAACGGCGAGATGGGCTGCGTGGCCCGCGCCAACCCCTATGACGTCACTCTCGAGGAGCACATGAAGGCCGGAATGGGCTGGTGCATCTGGGAGCTGATGATTGTCGAAAAGGGCTGGGGCACAGTTCACGGCGTGTTCTACGGCGACGGCACCGTCCGCGACCCGTCCATCCCTGCAGCCATCCTCGGCTATTTCCGCAACCGCAGCAATCCCTTCCTCGAGGTTCCTGACCGCGAGGACAAGATAGGCAGCGTGCTCAGCCGCACCGAGGCCTGGAAGAAAGAAGGAGCCAAAGACTTTGAAGCCGGCATCCACATCGCTGAAGTCGGCGCAAACATGCTCGAATCGGCGCAGCTCGCCCCGATGCACGTCGCTCCCAACGCCGAGGTGAACCGCGTCCGCCAATCCGGCGACATCAAAGAGCTCCGCACCCTGCTGGACAAGCAGTACGCCCTTCTGAAACCGTACAAGAAAGCTCAATAAAACAATGAATTTCAAGAAGGTAATTGCCGCTGCGCTGTTCGTTTGCGCAGCCTTCGCCGCTCAGGCTCAGGACTGGCCGCCGGTCAGGCCCGAGATGCACCCTGCATCACGCTGGTGGTGGCTTGGCAGCGCTGTCGACTCTGTAAACCTCGACGCCTTGATGAGCGAATACGCCGCAGCCGGCATTACCGAACTTGAAATCACTCCTATCTATGGCGTACAGGGCAACGATGCTGCAGACATCCCCTTCCTGTCGCCTGAATGGATGCACGCCCTGCAGGTCTGCAACAGTATCGGCGACAGGGTCGGCATCCGGATTGACATGAACACAGGCACTGGATGGCCCTTCGGCGGCCCACAGGTATGTGAGGAAGATGCCGCGACGAAGCTGGTACTTCAGGACCCTGAGGCCGGCGGCCAGGGAGCCGTCATATCCATCGGCAAGACCGGCCAGATGGTGAAACGCGCCGCCCCGGGCGGAGAAGGACTGGTAATCGACCATTTCAGCCGCACCGCCGTCGCCAATTATCTGGACAGATTCACGAAGGCTTTCGCGCAGAGCGGTGTCCGGGCTCCCTATAACTTCTTCAACGATTCTTACGAAGTCTACGGCGCAGACTGGACGCCGGCCATGTTCGACGAGTTCGCCCGCAGGCGCGGCTATCGCCTGGAAGATCATCTTGACGAGTTTTTCAGCGAAGAGCGGGACGATGTGTCGGCACGTATAATCAGCGACTACCGCGAGACCATGAGCGACCTGCTGCTCGAGAATTTCACAGAGCAGTGGACGGCATGGGCCCACAAGATGGGCTCCCTGACAAGAAACCAGGCTCACGGCTCGCCGGCCAACCTGATTGACATCTATGCAGCCGTGGATATCCCTGAGTGCGAGGGCTTCGGCCTGTCGTTCTTCGACATCGACGGCCTGCGGACAGATTCGCTGGTGCGTCCCAACCAGTGCGACCGCACTTTCATGAAATATTCCGCCTCGGCGGCCCATATCACCGGCAAGCCTTTGGTCTCTTCAGAGAGCATGACCTGGCTGACGGAGCATTTCCGCACGTCGCTTTCGCAGTGCAAGCCTGATATCGACCTGCTCTTCCTTTCCGGTGTAAACCACGTGTTCTTCCACGGTACTGCCTATTCTCCTGTGGACGAGGAGTGGCCCGGCTGGAAATTCTATGCGAGCATAGACATGTCGCCCACCAACTCGATCTGGAAGGACGCTCCCTCGATGTTCGACTACATTACGCGCTGCCAGTCTTTCCTGCAGATGGGCCGGCCCGACAACGACCTGCTGACCTACTACCCGATATACGATGTCTGGAACGACGTGCCGGGCCGCTACCTGGCTTTCGAACAGGACAGGACTGCCGGGTACACTCCGGTTTTCAAGAAGGCCGTGGAGGATATACTTGCCAGCGGGTATGACACTGACTATATCTCTGACCGCTATCTTCTTCAATGCAAGGTGGCTGGCGGCCTAGTGGTTTCCGGCGGCACGGCCTACAAGGCGCTGATTGTCCCGCAGTGCAGGCATATTCCGGTGGAAGTGCTGGCCCGCATCGTAAAGCTTGCCAGGAAAGGTGCCACGGTGGTCTTCGTGGGAGGATACCCCGAGACTGTGCCCGGCTACGGCAAGCTCGACAAGCGGCAGAAGCGGCTGGAGCGCATACTGCGGAAACTGCCGCAAATTCATAACTCTGCCAATTCAAGACTGCAGCGCTATCACAGGGGAAAGATTATTACTGGTTCCGACTATGCTTCTGCAATAGCGCTGTGCGGCATTCCTGTCGAAGATATGAGCCGGCACGGGCTCAGTTTCTTACGCCGTTCAAACCCTTCCGGCCATCACTATTTTGTTTCCGTCCTGCAACATGACGGATATGAAGGCTGGGTGAAACTTGCCGTGCCTTCGGCCGATGTGATGCTGTTCGACCCTATGACAGCCCGCAAGGGCAAGGCAGCATCCAGAACTGCTGCAGACGGCTGCACTGAGGTCTATCTCCAGCTCCGTTCGGGAGAAAGCGTCATCATCCAGACTTTCGACAAGCCGCTGGGCGATGTTGAAGACTGGGCATACTATGAAAAGTCCGGCCAGGCAGCGGAGATCAGGCTTGACAAGGGATGGACACTGTCATTCGTTGAAAGTGAGCCGCCCGTGGAAGGCAGCTTCAAGATTGACACTCCTTCGTCGTGGACGACTCTGAACGCCAGGAATGCTGCGATCACGATGGCAACGGGACGATACAGCAACAGCTTCGTGATCGAGCCCGGCGACGCCGACGAGTGGCTGCTTGATCTTGGCGATGTCCGCGAAAGCGCCATGGTCCGCATCAACGGCAAAGATGCCGGCACGGCATGGGCCGTACCGTTCACGCTGCGGATCGGGGAGTTCCTGCAACCAGGACTGAATACGATAGAGGTGGATGTCACCAACCTCCCCGCCAACCGCATCGCCGACATGGACCGCAGAGGCATCCCCTGGCGCAAGTTCAAGGAGATCAACCTCGTCGACGTCAACTACCAGCACACCACCTATGGCTGGTGGGCACCCGTCCCCTCCGGCCTCAACGGCGCGGTCACAATCATCCCTCTACTTCACTTCGCACCAGCCGCCGGGAACTGAAGCGCCGACGGTGTTGTCGTACATCGCTTCGCAAATCGTGGCGGGGCGGTAGAATCGGCCTTTGTAGGTTGCTGTCATGCGAGTCTTGATCACTACAGTGGAATTCCTTGACAGATACAGGTAAGTGTATACGCGGTCGTCGCGGAAATCCTGATATAGCTCGTCAGTGCGGTCGGCGTGTATCTCCCAGCCTGACGGGAAAATCTGGGTCAGAGCCAGGTTGGTGTAGTCGGTTGTCGCGCTCGTGTTGGTCACATAGGCGTTGACCACGAAGTCAGTCCCCTGAGGCAGAGATGAAGGATCGATGGCGGTGCCGTCCGGCAAAGTGTAGTTGACAGCCAGCTGCAAGCCGTCAGCTCTTGCAAGCTCCTCTCCCTTGTCAGGAATGCCGGTAGAACTCAGCACTACATATACGGGAGCCTTCGAGTTGTTAGCCAGCTCAACTTCGAGCGAGCTGCCTACACCTGCGTCCAGGACTCCCTGGGCAATCGCCTTGGCAGACTTCAAAGTAGTGCTGCCATGTACTGTCCTTACGTTCACATTCAAGCCGTCGACAGAGTTGGCCTTCATATAGTCAGCCACAGCCCGCAGAGCCCACGCGGTGCTCTGGGTGCTCATGAAGTGGTTGCGGTCGTTGAGCCAGCCGGAGAGCTTCTCGATGCACTGGAAGGCTGCAGTCTTGTTGCCCACGGCGTTGTAAACCATGGCCGCAATGGCCTGCAGACGCTCTTCGCTGTCGTAGTTGGCAGAGAAACGGTTGAAGCGTTCCGTGCCGGTCCTGGTCTCCTGCAGAATCTTCTGGGCCACATCTTTCTTACCGTCGAGCAGATATGCGCCGGACAGCAGCAGACGGCAGGACTCCGGCAAGCTGGCCAGGTCTTCGCGCAGACGGTTCATGTCGCCGCGGTCGGCAGAGCCGGCCAGCGAAAGGACATAGAGTGCGTATGCGCGGCTCTCGGCATCATAGCTCTTGCTTGAAGCCACATTGCGCAGATAAGAGAGATTTGACTTGCGCAGCGCCGTCGGGATGGCATAGCCAGCCTTCTGGGCCTCGATAATGAAGTGGGTGGCATAGATGGTTGCCCATACATTGGCTCCCAAATATGAAGAAGTGCCGGGCCATGTGGTCATGCCGCCGGATGAGATTGCGAAAGAACTCAGCCTGTTCAGAGCGGCCTTCACATTATCGGCAGTCCTGTTTATATCCTTGCTTTCCAGATCGATCAGATCGCCCAGATAGAGTTGCGGGAATGCTGCAGAGACAGTCTGCTCGAGGCAGCCGTGAGGATAAGTCGTCAGATATGAAAGACGGTAATCCAGGTCGACAGGAGGTATGGTAGAAGCCTCGACAGTCACGGAGTTAGTACCCGGGCGGCCTGCGAGAGTGAACGAAGTCTTCAGATTCTTGCTGCCTTCAACCAGTCTTACTGAAGAATTGGTAGTAACCGGGTTGGGGTCGCGAACGTCTATCTCAAGGTCTTCAGCAGACCTGTCCCCTGCCCCTTTGGCCTTGGTGTGGATCTTGCCGATACCAGTGGCGGCATCTGCCTTAAGGGTGAAATAAACCAGGTCTTCACCTGCCTTCGGCAGATTGACAGTGGCTGTGTTGCTGCCGGACAGAGCCAGCGCGCCTTCGGCTTTCACCTCTACAGTCACGGTCCCCACGCCGTCCTTGTTGGCAAATACGGTAACAGGGAGCACCACTTCCTCGTCGGTGCCGATTACTCTCGGCAGGGTGGCTTTTACCATAACTGGCTTGGTAACCAGCACGTTCTTTTCAGCAGAACCCATTGCCGAGCCGTCGGTGGCGATGACCATGGCGCGTACATTACCGATGTACTGGGGCAGCTGGACGGTATGTTTGTCCGTGCCCTTAGCCTTAACGGTATAAGGGCCGAGGAAGATAGAAACCGGTTTGAAGCGGTCGGCCTTGCTGTTGGGCGTTACTACGCCGTCACCTTCGCCGTCACCACCGATTGCGAACAGCTTCTCCATGCGGGCTCCGTATGCACCCAGAATCAGGTCGTAGAGATCCCAGGTGCGCACGCCCAGAGCCTCAGTGGCATAGAAGCTCTTCCACGGGTCGGGAGTCTTGAAGCGGGTGAGGCTCAGCAGGCCTTCGTCGACCAGAGCCACTACGTAGCTCATCGGACGGCCGTCCTGCTCCTTCACTGTGAAGGAGATTTCCTTCTCGGGCTGCACTTCGGCCGGGATGTCGATTACAGGATGCAGATGGGTTGCAGGCTCTTCCACCAGGATGCGCTGTACGCCGAAGAGGCGGATGGGAGCGTCATTCTCTACAGTGTTGTACGGCTGGATCAGAGTGACTGCCGCATAAACGTTCGGAGCCATGCCGGCCTCAACGGGGATCGAGATGTCTGTCTTCTCGCCCTTGCAGTCAACCCAGAAGCTCTTCAGCACGCGCTGCCCCTTTTCAATAGAGACGAGGGCACGGGCGCCGCTGGCAGAAGGGATGCTGAGGGTGGCAGTCTCACCCACATTGAAGCGGTCTTTGTTGATTGTCATCGGCAGACGGGCCGCAGCGTCCGAACTGCCGTCGCCGTATGATTCGTAGCTGTTTCTTACCAGAGTCACTGCAGAGGCTGCATGTCCGCCCTTAGGGTCGACAACCCTGATGAACCAGTATCCGCTGTCTTCCTTGGTGAAGTCCATCTTGAATTCAGCGGTGCCGCCCTTGAGGGTGACTGTCAGCTCCTCGCTGGGCTCGTTGTACGAATCTTTTGCGTATGAGGCCAGTCCGTCGTATGATGAGCTCCACCACCAGCTCCAGCCCATCTTGTATATCTCTACGTTGACCTTGACATTCTGGCTTACCGGATTGCCTTTGTAATCCACTGCGGCCAGACGGAAGGTGTGGCTGCGGGCCTTGTCGAGGTAGCGGTCGCCCCATTCGTCTTCCTGCTCGGGCACGTTGAGTCCGATGTAGGTGTCATAAGGCGACAAAGTCGTGGTATAGCGGTCGATGCTGAAGTCGCCGCCTTTCTCGAACACGCGGGTAGTGAACAGGGCGGTCAGCATGCCAGGCACGTCATTGCCTTCGGCCTTCACGGAAGTGCGGAAAGAGGTCTTGCCGTTAGCGTCGGTCTTGCCTTTGAAGAGATCCATCTCCTGCTGCGAGAAGCTGCGTGAGCGGTCTTCGAATACATAATCCTTATAGTTGTCGAAAGCGGTCCGGCCGCGGGACAGAGCCACCTCCACGCGGGTCTCCAGATCCTGTGCGGGATGTCCCACCAGCCAGCGGGCTGCAATGTCGCCGCGGATGTCGTTGCCGGGGATCACAGGCTTGTCGTTGAGCTGCAGGTCGATGACAATATTGTTGGGTTTTACGGTCTCGATCTTCACGGTCTTGTACCAGGTGTTGCCGCCGGCAGTCACTGCTGCTTCCCAGTTGCCTGTAGGAGCGTCTGCTGAAGTAGTGAATGTGAAGCTGTACATGCCGCTGTGGCCGTTATTGTTCACCAGGGTGCTGATCACCTGGCCCTGAGGATTACTGAGGGTGGCTGTCACGGGATGGCCTGCGGGCAGCACTCCGTCGTCGAGCATCGACACGAAAGTCAGGTGGATGTCATCGCCGGGACGCCATACGCCGCGCTCTCCGAAGATGAAACCTTTCTGTCCCTTGCGGGAAGCGTTGCCGTCCACCTCGAATCCGCTCATGGAAATTGAGCTGCCGGCCGCCATAGAAAGATAGCTCTTGTCGTCTCCCTTGCTGATGACTGCGGTACGGACTGCATCACCGCCGGTGTTGCATGTGAAACGGCCGCCGGAACCAGTGGTACCCTCTCCCATCACCTGATTGACAGAGTTATAGAGAGTTACCTTAGCTCCAGATACGGGCTGTGCCGAGAGGATGTCCGTCACGAATACAGTGTATTCCCCTTTGTCAGAACCTTTACCGATTACAGAGAGGTCCGATACGAGCAGGTTGCGAACGCGGTTCTCGTAGTCGCTGTAGCTGCCGAAATAGTAATCGCTCTCGTAGTAATCTTCCTGCTCCTTGAGGGGCTCCACGCCTCTTATCTCCATCCTGTAGATGGCGCCGCGCTGCACTTTCACCA
Source organism: Bacteroidales bacterium (assembly GCA_017548725.1). Lineage (GTDB taxonomy): Bacteria > Bacteroidota > Bacteroidia > Bacteroidales > UBA932 > Equibacterium. The sequence continues at coordinate 4,237 of JAFYZI010000216.1, read as the reverse complement.
GGTCGGCCACATGCAGACCGTAGGTGTTCAGGTTGCGGAGCTTCGCCGAATTCGAATCTCCCAGCACGAGGGTAGTATCTAGGATCACACGGGCCACATTGTCGGTGTAGCACCAGGTGTCGCCGAGCTTGTTGTCCTGCAGGAACTGCAGCACGTTGTTCTCATATATCTGTTTGATGCGCACGCGTACCTTGGCATAATTGATGGCCTGGAACGGAACGTTCATGTCACCTGAAGAGGGGAGCACTACGCCGCGCGAGAGGAATCTGACAGAGGGTTCGCCTGTAGGGATGTCAAACCAGCGTTCGAAATCGCCTTCCAGCTTTTCTCCCTTGGCGCTGCGGATGCCCTTGCTCACTGAGATGAACTGGCGCTCCTCGGCCTGCACTGAAGGAGATATCTTGAGGATATTGTCGCTGACTATGAAAGAAAGACGTCCTGCGCCGGGCGCTGACACCAGGCTGCTGAAGTCCTGTTTTGCATCGAGGATGGCAGAGAAGGCTATCTCGAAACCGTAGGGCTCGGACTTCACCTCGCTCTCCACTACGCTGAACACACCTTTTACAGGGATATCGAAGCTGCGGGAGCCTTCAGCGGCATATTTCGGCCATTTGTGGACCAGTTCCACCTTGCCCCTCTTCTCTCCTGCCGCGATGTTGCCCACAGAGACTGTGTGGGTGCGGCTGTCTTCAGAGTGGACCCATGACACCTGCGCTGCGGACCCTTTGACAGAGAAACCGCTCTCGAGGTATTTGTCATCGAGCACTTCGGGAGAGGTAATCTCCAGGTCGATGTGATAGCGTCCTTCGATGTCTTCGTAGCAGGTCAGCTTGCTGTAGTCGAACAGGATTACGGGCGCGAGCGTCGTCACTTCGTAAGTCTGCCGCCCGCTGCGAGAGCCGGCGATAACGCCGAAGTCAGCAGTCACTTTGTAGGTGGTGTTGTACTCCAGCGGCTGCGTCGGGACGATGACAAGTGTGTGCGCGTCCACTACCTGTACGTTGAAGTCAACTTTGGGCGTAATGCTGATCGCCTTTTTTGCCGCTTCGGTCGTCTGGTCGGTGTCCTTCAAGGTAAATGCCTCGAAAAGGTGGACAGTCACCGGATCGTCGATGCGAATTTCACGTGAAATATCGGCCACAGAATCATTGCTTCCGCCTCCGCATGATGCGAACAACGCAAGCGACAGAATGAAACTCAGTGCAATGGATAGATGTCTCATATATATTCGGATTTATTTTGCCTAATTTTGCATATTAACATGTAAAGATAGGAATTTTCCCGTGCGTTTGAGCAAGAATCTTTGGCTGCTGATCGGTCTTGTCGCCCTGCTGTCTCTGGTGGCTGTGGCGCTGCGTCCGCGCAAGCTTTTCGACAGCCCTGTCAGTGCGGTGCTGGAGAGCAGCGACGGACGTCTGCTGGGGGCCCGCATAGCCGCTGACGGACAGTGGCGTTTCCCGGCCGTAGATTCAGTGCCCGAGAAATTCGCCCGCGCCATCGTCCGTTTCGAAGACAAGCGTTTCTGGCGTCACCCGGGCGTCGACCCGCTTGCTCTGGCCAGAGCTCTGCGTCTCAACCTGGCCAGCGGCGAGGTGCGCAGCGGCGGCAGCACCATCACCATGCAGACCATCCGTCTGAGCCGCGGCAATCCGCCGCGCACCATCCCTGAGAAGCTGTGGGAGATGGTTCTTGCCGTCCGGCTGGAATGCTATAAGAGCAAGGAGGATATTCTTGCATTATATACTGCAAATGCTCCCTTCGGCGGCAATGTCGTGGGGCTGGAAGCTGCTGCATGGCGATATTTCGGAAGGCCTGCCGACCAGCTGTCCTGGGCCGAGAGTGCCATGCTCGCCGTCCTGCCCAACTCTCCTGCGATGATTCACCCAGGCAAGAGCCGTGACGCCCTGCTGGCCAAGCGCAACCATCTGCTGGACCTGCTGTACGCCTCCGGGGATATCGATTCTCTCGGCTGCGCCCTCGCCAAGGAGGAGCCTCTGCCAGACAAGCCTCATCCCCTTCCGGAGCTGGCTTACCACTATCTCGAGACGCTCCGCAAAGCACAGGGTGACAGGCGCTTCGAGAGCCATATCGACTATTCGCTGCAGCAAAGGGCCGAAGCTGTGATGCTGCGTCACGGCGATGTTTTCGCCACGAATGAAGTGTTCAATGCGGCTGCCGTCATCCTTGACGTACACAGCGGCGAGCCGATTGTTTACTGCGGCAATCTGGGGCACAGTTCGCTGGCACATGGCGACAATGTCGATGTGGTGCAGGCGCCCCGAAGCAGCGGCAGCACTCTCAAGCCTCTGCTGTACGGCGCCATGCTCGACGAGGGGCTGATCCTGCCGCAGACGCTGGTTTCGGACATTCCTTTCCATTATAAGGACTTCACTCCCAACAACTTCAATCATACTTTCGACGGGGCGGTGCCGGCTAGCGACGTCATCAGGCGTTCGCTGAACGTGCCTTCGGTCAGGATGCTGCATGAATACGGAGTGGAGAAATTCATTGACCTGTTGCAGAAGGCAGGCTTCACCACCATCACCCGCGGAGCCGACACCTACGGCCTCTCGCTCATCCTCGGCGGCGCCGAGATCAAGCTCTGCGACCTGGCCGGGGCATACGCGGCTATGGCCCGGGAGCTGCAGGGGGAATCCGGTAGAAAGGCCTTTCCGCTGTCCCGCGGCGCGATTTGGTGCACTTTCGACGTTCTGACTGAGGTGAACAGGCCCGAGGAGGAAGGCGACTGGCATACGTTCCATTCCAGCCGCAAAGTGGCGTGGAAAACGGGCACGAGCTATGGCAACCGAGATGCATGGGCCGTCGGGGCTACTCCGGACTACGTTGTGGCCGTATGGGTCGGCAACTGCAATGGAGAGGGTCGGCCGCTGCTGACAGGTGTCGGCTATGCCGCTCCTCTTATGTTCGACCTCTTCGGCTTGCTACCTACTACAGGATGGTTCACCATGCCCTACGAGGAACTGGTTGAAGTGGACTGCTGCTCGCTCAGCGGACATCCCGCCACGGAACTCTGCGAAGCCGACGGCGTAGTTCCTGTGCTGGCTCCCCGCGCCCCTGCAAGCCCGGTTCCCTGCCCCTATCACAAGCTTATCCATACCGACCCGGAAGGACGCTATCAAGTAGACAGCGATTGCTGGCCAGTAGCTGAGATACAGCATGTTGCGCGATTCGTGCTGCCGCCCGCCCAGGAGTGGTACTACATGAAAAGCCACAGCGACTATCATCCGCTGCCGCCCTATCATCCCGCATACTCCGGCTCCCGGTCATCAGGCGTCATTGAGATCATCTATCCCCAGGAAGGCATGCAGGTCGCCGCACCGGTAGCCCTCGACGCCCGCAGCCAGGGCATAGTCTGCTCCGCAGCCCACAGCGATCCTCAAGGCACCATCTACTGGCATCTCGACGGCACCTTCCTCGGCGAAACCGCCCACGGCGAACATAAACTCAAGATCATCCCCGACCGCGGTCCCCACACCCTCACCCTCATCGACGCCAACGGCCACTCCGCCTCCGTCCGCTTCACCGCACTATAACAGTTTGCGTTCGTCGACTATCCAGCTGCGTTAAAGTGTGCGCCATTGCCCCCTTCTAGAGTGGTCTCCAGGGCATATAACCAGCGCACACCCCTTGTTATAACGACTAGTGCGTGCCGTCAATCGCTTTTGTAAGCCGTGTGAGGCACTTCGGCAGCGCACACTTCTGCACGAAATGACTCAAGTGCGGGTAGTCTGCATTTTTATGGACCACTACCTGCAAAAAAGGTTATATTTGATGGTAGTCGGTTCATATTTGGACCACTACCATCAATACCATGTCAATCAGCAGGATATTTGGATGGTTTCCTGCTTATATCACATGACTAATATTTGTTTTCGGATAATAATTGACTATATTCGCATAGTTTATTCCCGGTAACCTCTGGAGCAATCCAAGTTATCGGGTTTCGTTTTAGGTGCGATGGATTAAAAGGGCGCTTCAGCGCCGTGGCGGAGTGTGCGAGTGTCCGAAGGACAGGAGCCACGGAGCCACCGGCCGGGAGCCGAAGGCGAAGGCCGCATGTGCCCCTTGAGGGGCTCCGCGCAGCGGTGGGGTGACATCCTCCACAAAAAAAGAGGGCGCTGAATCAGCGTCCTCTTTTTTTGTGGAGAATAAGGGAACCGAATCTATGAAATTTCGGCCCTTTCCAGGAACGCCCCAAAATGGCAGAAATCGGCTT
>JAFYZI010000215.1 GCA_017548725.1 Bacteroidales bacterium | reverse complement strand
TTTCCCTTTCTCGAATCATCCTTCACAAAATTGATGATTTTGGTAAAGCCCACGATTTCCAGCGTTTCGTATAACTTCTGGGCACAGTTCACGAACTCAACCTCAGGCGACATGCCTAATCCATTAAACGTAAAAGAGATAGCGCGGATACCACTACTGGAGATAAATACCAGGTCGGTAGCGTCGTACACGATCTTCGTGATTTGCTGTCCACAAAACTTCTTCAGCTCGTTCTGCAATATTGGGGCATTTTCATTCATCAGTTCATACCCTAAATATACATAGAGGGTCGTGCCTTCCAGCTTTATATTAAACTCATTTTCCATTATTCTAAATTTTAGTTATTGATAGATTACTGCGCAAAGATACAACTTTTTTCGAAATTACAATTATTTTTGAAAAAAAAATTTGGAATGAGGCAAAAAACATCTTATCTTTGCAGCAGAGAATGATCTTGAAGTAAAACAATTTGCTTATGGAGAATAATTTGCTATACATGATTATCGGCTGGTTAGGCAGCATCGGGCTCATCCTCGGCTATCTGCCACAGGCCATCCAGACCATTCGTACCCGCCAGACCGACGGTATCTCTCTGCCAGGTTTCTGCATGATGGCGATAGGCAGCCTTTGTTTCATGAGCCAGGGGTTGATGCTCTGTATCGAACAAGGCGTCAGTACAGGTATTTTCTTCTTTATCACCAACCTCATCACGACTGTCTGTGCAACCGTCATCTTTATCATCAAGATGCACAACGACTACTTTAAAAAATAACAGATTATGAATCAAATAAAAGGACATATCGTCGACGTGGTGCGGCGCGAGATATTCGATGGCGAGCTGGTCATCGAGAACGGACTGATAGCTGATGTCAAGCGCTGCGACCTGCCTGCAGGCGAGAAGCGCTGGCCTTACATCATGCCCGGCTTCATCGACGGCCACGTTCATATCGAGAGCAGTATGATGGTGCCCCACAAGTTCGCGCACATCGCCGTCAGCCACGGAACGATCGGCGTGATTGCCGACCCTCACGAGATTGGCAACGTGCTGGGCGTAGAGGGTGTCGACTATATGATACGCTCGGGTCGCAAGGCCCGCTTCAACTTCTGCTTCGGTGCGCCCAGCTGCGTGCCGGCGGTAGGCGGCGACGTGGAGACCTGCGGCAAGGTGATCGACGTCAAGGACACCCAGGCGCTGATGGCGCGCGAGGACATCGGCTTCCTCGCCGAGATGATGAACTATGTCGGGGTGCTCGCAGGCAACAAGGAGGTGATGGCCAAGATCAAGGCGGCGCAGCGCAACGGCAAGCCCGTCGACGGTCATGCCCCAGGGCTGACGGGCCAGGAGCGCTACAAATATGCCGCTGCAGGCATCACGACCGACCATGAGTGTTCCACGATGGAGGAGGGTCGCTCGTGCATCAATGCCGGCATGAAGGTCATCATCCGCGAGGGCAGCGCCGCCAAGGACTATCAGCTGCTGAGCCCGCTCATCGCCGAGAGCCCCAACATGGTCATGTTCTGTACCGACGACTGTCATCCCGACGATTTCGTGCGTGGCCACATCAACCTGATCGTGAAACGCGCCCTGGCCGACGGCTACGACCTCTGGGATGTGCTCCAGGCAGCCTGCGTGAATGCCCAGAAGCACTACAACCGGAACTGGGGACTGCTCCAGGCGGGCGACCCGGCCACGTTCATCACCGTCGACGGGATTACCCCGCATTTCCGCGTGGAGAGCACGGTCATCAGAGGTGAAGAGGTGTTCAACTACAACGCCCTCCTACCCCCTCACGACTCCGACAATATCAACGAGCCCGAGGATAACCATTTCCCCAACTTCTTCGTGGCATCGCCCATCACCAAGGACGATATCGTGATGGACATCAAGAGCGGCGATACCGTTCACGTGATCCATGCCTCCGACGGCAGCCTGGTGACCGAGCACGAAGTGGTGAACCTGACCGGAAATCCGCTGTTCGACTCGCAGTACCCCTGGCCCGAGGTGCAGAAGATCGTCGTCTATAACCGCTACGACGCCAGCGCCAAGCCTATCGTGGGACTGGTGCGCGGCTTCAACATCAGGGAGGGCGCCATTGCCGGCTCTGTGGCCCACGACTGCCATAACATCGTGGCCATCGGCTCCAACGACGACTATCTGGTAAAGGCCATCAACCGTATCGTCGAGATGCACGGCGGACAGGTGGTCGTAACGCCCAAGGAAGTGCTGGATATCCCCCTGCCTATCGCCGGACTCATGGCTCCCATGGACGGTCACGAGATCGCCTTCCGCACGCTCTGCATCCAGGAGAAAGTCAAGGAAATTGGTTGTCAGATGAAGTCGCCGTTCATCACGATGGCGTTTATGTGTCTGCCGGTGATTCCCCACATCAAGATCACCGACCGTCACCTGATGGACTCGAGTACCTTCACCGCCATCTATTAAAATAAATCTCCTGCCCAATCGAGCAGGAGATTCTTTTAGCTTCCAGTGTCGAAGCTGGTGCCACCGCCACCGTTGTTGCCACCGCCGTTCTCGCCGCCGTTCTCGCCACCGCCGTTCTCGCCGCCGTTCTCAGAGCCAGTCTGAGAGCCGCCGGCTGCATCGCCCTTGGCTGCAGCAATCTCAGCCTTGGTTTTGTCAGTCCAACTCAGCTTCACGTCCTTCTTCAGC
>JAFYZI010000214.1 GCA_017548725.1 Bacteroidales bacterium | reverse complement strand
GACCCTCCACTACGACATGGCCTATGCTCCGTTCACTTATCTGGACGGGGAAAGTACGGTCAAGGCCGACCTGGATGCCGGAGGCGTGACGGTGATGCTAAAGGGCATAATAGACCGTCTCGACAGCAAGGAGGGGACAGGCAGGATAGTGGACTACAAGACGGGCAGCATGAAGTTGCACGGCAAAAGGGACAATGATGCCGCCATGCTCGACAAGATGTTCAACGTCGACGATCCCAACAACCGTCCGTCCACTTCGCTGCAGATGGTCCTGTATGCTTATCTCAAGGCCAGGAAAGACACGGGAACCCTCCACGAAGGCGCTCTCGGAAGCCGCACTGCCGACGATATGGACCTTTGCGTCTACCAGCTGAAAGAGATGTTCAAAGCTGACCTTTGGACTTTCGGCAGTAACGACAAGCTGTTGCGAGACTTCGAAGAAAGGCTGGCGACTCTGGTGAATGAGATATTCTCCCCCGGAGAGTTCGTGGCCCGTCCCAACGAGCGCAAATGTGAATACTGCCCGGTAAGGGTGCTGTGTAACAACTGATTATATGGCGAAGATAGACATATACAAGGCATCGGCAGGCAGCGGCAAGACCCACACTCTTACGCAGCAGTATCTTCGTTATCTGATGGAGAGCCCGGAGACTGATGCTTACCGTCACATCCTTGCCGTCACCTTCACCAACAAGGCCACCGACGAGATGAAGCAGCGCGTGCTGGAGACTCTCTCGAAGAAATCTGCCGAGGACACCGCAGAAGGCCGCAAGGCCCGTGCGGTGCTTGTCAGGATCCTCCACGACTACTCCAACTTCTCCATAACCACCATCGACAAGTTCTTCCTCCAGATAATCAGGGCCTTCGCCCGAGAGATAGGGCAGAACGGCTCGTACCGCGTAGAGCTCGACGAGGCCTCTGTGATCGCGGCTGCCGTGGATTCCATGCTGGACTCCCTCGACGAAGAGGAGAACGCCGCCCTTCTCGGCTGGATGGTGGCTTACGCCATTGAATCAGTGGAGAAAGGCGGCTCGTACGACATAGCGAAGAGCCTATACGATTTCGGCAGGCTATTCCTTCAGGAAGATTTCAGGATAAAGAAAGGCCTGCTCGGGACGGCTTTCGTCCAGGACCGCAGCGTGATAGAGCGCGTGCGCCGGGACACTGCCGCAAGAATGGCCGCCTTTATGGAAAAATACCCCAAGGGCAGCAGGAAGGTTGACGAGTACGCCAAAAGACGTAACGAGACCGACAAGATAATCTTCGATTCCATCGGGATAATGGGCATCTCCAACGACATCTACTCCCGGATGACCGAGATTCTCAGGCAGAAGAATCTGGTGCTTCTGTCCGAATCGAAGGAAACCATACGGAAATTGATCGACGATTCGGACGCTCCTTTCATATATGAGAAAGTGGGCAACCGCTACGACCATCTGATGCTCGACGAGTTCCAGGACACTTCCCGCATCGAATGGCAGAACTTCCTGCCGCTGTACCGCGAAAGCATTTCGAAAGGCAAGGACTGCATGATCGTAGGCGATATCAAGCAGTGCATCTACCGTTTCAGGGGTTCCGACTGGGAGACCCTCAACTCCGGACTGGCGAAAGACCTGGATGCTTCAGTGACTGATTTCCGGACCCTCGACGTCAACCGCCGTAGCGCCCGCAATATCGTAAAGTTCAACAATTTGCTGTATAAGGATATAGCCCGCTGGCTCCCCGACGAATTCGCGCAGCAGCTGTCGGAAATATACGCCGACGCAAAGCAGGATTACTGGAAGGAGCAGGAAGGCTACGTCAAGGTTAAGATCGTGGACTATGTCACTAAGGCTGAGTTCGAGGAGCAGGCTCTGGAATGGATCAAACCCTCGATCGAAGAACTTAAGGCGAACGGCTTTCCGGCTGGCGGCATAACTGTGCTGGCGCGTAACAACAAGCAGATAGCAGTCATCGCCCAGAAGCTGATCTCGGAAGGCTATGCGGTGATCACCGACGAATCTCTGCTGGTGTCCAGCTGTCCCCAGGTGCAGAAGGCTGTCGCCGTGCTGAAGTATCTGAGCTCCGGCACCGACGACATCTGCAACGAGCAGCTGCGTCAGCTCGGCGTCGACCTTGAGAAGGCAGTGCCTTCAGACGGTTCGCTGTACGACCTCTGCGAGGCGATAGTCCGCACATGGATGGGAGCGGTGGACAAGGGCGACATCCCGTATGTCAACGCCTTCCTCGACATCGTGGCGGAATACATTTCCATCTATGGCTCTGACATCTCGGCATTCGTGAGATGGTGGGAGGAGACGGCCTCGAAGAACAGATACATCTCGGTGCCCGACGGCCAGGACGCCGTGCGCATCATGACTTACCACAAGTCGAAAGGTCTCAGCATCGACGCAGTCATCATACCGTTCTTCAACGAACCTTTCGTGCCCCGTGCGGGTAGTGACGACTATCTTTGGACAACGCCGGATCCCGAAATCTGCGAGATCGGCCTGTTCCCTGTAAAATACAAGAGCGACCTCGCCAAGACTTTTTTCAGTGCCGAATACGATCGCGAGCGCTTCCTCAATGCAGTGGATGCTGTTAATGCGGCTTATGTCGCCACCACGCGCGCCAGACAGGCGATGTACATATTCGGAATCAGGTCCAAGACAGGCATCGACGCCATGTCCGAAAGCATGGCCGGGATGCTGAGAGCAAACTTCGGCGAACCTGAAGGTGAAGATAATGTCTACGAACTTGGAAAGCCGCAGAGTTATGTGCCTGATGACGATGCCGGGGATGTCAGGGTCCAGGAGCCGGTGGACAGCTTCGTTTCGATACCTTATCTGGTGACAGAGCAAAGTGATGAAGAAGATGCGCCCGCAAGGCCTAGGATCGAGATGGCCTATTCCGGCGCGGATTTCTTCGAAGAGCCCGGCGCCCGCCAGAAAGGAGTGGTGCTGCACGACATCCTTGCGGCAGTCTCAGTGCCTGAGGACCTGCCGCAGGCCGTGGCGAAAGCCGTGGCTGAAGGTGAGCTGCCCGCTTCGGAGGCTGATGAAGTGGCAGCGATGCTGGCTGAGGCAATGGCATCAGTAGCTGACCGCCACTGGTTCGACAGCGGCAACACTGTCTTCAACGAGCTCTCCATCATCAATACCGACGGCAATGTGGAGCGTCCCGACAGAGTGATAATCCGGGACGGGGAGACAATAGTGGTTGATTACAAGTTCGGCGAAGAGCGCAAGGGCTACCGCTGGCAGGTCGGCAGATACATGAAATTGCTGCGGCAGATGGGATAT
>JAFYZI010000213.1 GCA_017548725.1 Bacteroidales bacterium | reverse complement strand
GCTATCCCACGGGCTTCCACATCCTGCTGGGTATCCTCGAGAACAGGGTCGACATGGACGCCGACATGATCGAGTTGATGTCGAAGGAAATCGAGCAGTACAGCAAGCGGGTGAGCCTCGGCGAGAACATCGGCGACGAGTTCGTGCTGGACATCAACCAGCTGCAGGAAAACACCATGCTGGTACGCGAGAACATAGTCGACAAGCAGAGGGTCATTTCCAGCATCCTCAAGAGTGAGAAGACTCCTGACGAGATCAACACCAAGCTGACTATCATGCTGCAGGATATCTCGTCTCTGATCAACCACACGAACTTCAGCTTCGAACGTCTCGAGTATCTGCAGAACACCGTGCTCGGCCTGATCAACTTGGACCAGAACAAGATCATGAAGATCTTCACGCTGGTGTCAGTGCTGCTTATGCCTCCTACGCTGATCGCAAGCTTCTATGGCATGAACGTGGAGCTGCCTCTGATCGGCGGCCGCTGGGACGTCATCCTCATAGGCGCTATCATGCTCGTGACGGTGCTGGCAGTCATTTTCATCTTCCGCCGCCGCCGGATGATGTAAATTTCTTACAATCAGTCAAAAATCTTTTGATAATCAGGGATTTTTCATATATTTGCGCTCCCTTTCAGCGCGAAAGGACTATACATATTGTCTAACTCCTTATTAGTTAATTTATTACAAACTATGGAAGAAGAAAAAACCGTACAGGAAAACACTCCCGAAATGGAAGTGGCTGTCGAGACCCCCGAAGTCAAGGCAGAAAGCCCTAAACACAAAAGCAACGCGTCAGTAAGCAACGACAGCTTCAACTGGGACGAGTTCGAGAACGAAACCCCCAGCGGAGTAGACCGCAAGGCTACTGAGGACGCTTACAACCAGACTCTCTCACGCATCAGCGAAAATGAAGTAGTAGAGGGTGTCGTTACCGCCATCAACAAACGCGAAGTAATCGTAAACATCGGTTACAAGAGCGAAGGTGTCATCAGCATCAACGAATTCCGTTACAACCCTGACCTCGCAGTAGGCGACAAGGTTGAGGTTTACGTAGAGAATGCAGAGGACAAGAAAGGCCAGCTTATCCTTTCTCACAAACGTGCACGTTCACTCCGTTCTTGGGACAGGGTAAACGAGGCGTTCGAGAAAGACGAAATCGTAAAAGGTTACATCAAGTGCCGTACGAAAGGCGGTATGATCGTGGATGTGTTCGGTATCGAAGCATTCCTGCCCGGTTCACAGATAGATGTCAAGCCGATCAGGGATTACGACGTATTCGTAAACAAGACCATGGACTTCAAGATTGTCAAGATCAACAACGAATACCGCAACGTAGTAGTCTCTCACAAGGCGCTTATCGAGGCTGAACTCGAAGCCCAGAAAGCAGAAATCATCAACAAACTCGAGAAAGGCCAGATCCTTGAAGGTGTTGTCAAGAACATCACCTCTTACGGCGTATTCGTCGACCTCGGCGGTGTTGACGGTCTCATCCACATCACCGATCTCAGCTGGGGCAGGATCAACCATCCGGAAGAGGTCGTTTCACTCGACCAGAAGATCAACGTCGTTATCCTTGACTTCGACGATGTCAAGAAACGTATCGCCCTTGGCGTTAAGCAGCTCACTCCTCATCCTTGGGAGGCTCTCGACCCGAACATCAAAGTTGGTGACAAGGTTAAGGGTAAAGTTGTCGTTATCGCTGACTACGGCGCATTCGTTGAGATCCAGCCCGGCGTAGAAGGTCTTATCCACGTCTCAGAAATGAGCTGGAGCCAGCACCTGCGCAGCGCTCAGGATTTCTTCAAGGTAGGTGACGAAGTTGAGGCAGTTGTTCTCTCACTCGACCGCGACGAGCGCAAGATGTCTCTCGGTATCAAACAGCTTAAACCGGATCCTTGGGCAAATATCGTTGAGGAATATCCTATCGGCAGCAAGCATACCGCTGTTGTTCGCAACATCACCAACTTCGGTGTGTTCGTAGAGCTTAAGGAAGGTGTCGAGGGTCTCGTCCACATCAGCGACCTGAGCTGGACCAAGAAGATCAAACACCCGAGCGAAGTTGTTGCAGTAGGTGACAAGATCGATGTCGTAGTTCTCGACGTTGATCAGGCCATCCGCCGCCTCAGCCTCGGCCACAAGCAGCTTGAGGAAAGCCCTTGGGAAGAGTATGAGTCAGTTTACACCATCGGTTCTGTACATGACGGTACTATCGTCAGCATGAACGACAAGGGTGCCGTTGTCGCCCTCGCTGAAGGCATCGAAGGTTTCGCTTCAAACCGTCAGCTCGTCAAGGAAGACGGCAGCAACCCTGCAGTAGGTGAAGTGCTTCCTTTCAGAGTTCTCGAATTCAACAAAGCCAGCCGCAAGGTGACTTTGAGCCACACCCGCACTTATGCCGACGCCAAGAAGGAAGAGGCAGCAAAGGAGCAGAAAGAGCAGAACGCTGAGGCCAACAACACTCAGAAGGCAGTGAAGAAGCTGAAAGCCAACCTTGAGAAGACCACTCTCGGTGACATCAGCTCACTCGCAGCCCTCAAGAGCGAAATGGAGAAGAAAGAAGCTGAGTCAGCTAAAGGATCTGAGGAATAATCCCGGATGGAATTCTCCCTGACAACTCTTGGAACGGCTTCGGCCGTCCCTACCAACAATAGATTTTCAAGCGCCCATGTCCTAAACGTACGCGGGCGCTTGTTTTTAGTTGATTGTGCCGAAGGCGCCCAGATCCTGCTCGCCCGCAACGGCATATCCTACGCAAGGATAGACAACATCCTCATCTCTCATCTTCACGGCGACCATCTGTTCGGCATCATGCCGCTGCTGTCGACCATGGCCCTGAAAGGTCGCACGGCTCCTCTATACATATATGCCCCGGAAGCCTTCTGCCATACGCTGAAGTTCTTCAAGGATTATCACGGCGACGGAGTCAAGTTCGACATTATCTTCACCCCGCTGAAGGCCACGGAGCCCGAGCTCATATTCAGCAGCCGCCACAGCAAGGTGTATGCTTTCCCTCTCAATCACAAGGTCGAGACCTACGGCTTCCTGTTCAGGGAAGACGAGCCTGAGCTCAACGTCCGCAAGGAGTTCATAGAGCAGGATTCGCTAACACTTAAGGAGATTGCCAGCCTCAAGGCCGGCGTCGACGTGGTGCGCGAGGACGGCAGCCTGCTGAGTGTGGAGAAATATGCTTATACGCCTTATGTGCCTCGCAGCGCGGCTTACTGCAGCGACACTGCCCCCTTCCCGCAGCTGGCGGAGTGGGTTCGCGGCGTGGATGTGCTTTACCACGAAGCCACATTCGGCAACGACATGCGTGACCTCTCGACCCAGTTCTTCCACTCTACGGCGGCAGATGCCGCAACAACGGCAGTTGAAGCCGAGGCTGGAAAGCTGGTCATCGGGCATTTCTCATCCCGGTACCCCGACGTCAATGTTCTGTTGAATGAAGCAAGACAGATCTTCCCTGAGACTTATCTGGCCGAAGAGGGTATGATTTTTGATGTCCCGGTCAAAAAACTTGAAAGATGAAGAAATCCGCAGCTGTCCTTATTGCGTGTGCCCTCTCTCTGATGATGCCCTCAGTCGCTTCTGCGCAGGCTTCACGCGAGCAGTTTTCCAAGATAGCCACAACACTCCTGTTCCTTCAGGATTATTATATCGATACCCTCGATTTCAACAAGCTGGCCGACATTGCCGTGGAGGCTATGGTGGCCACTCTCGACCCTCACACTGTCTTCCTGTCAAAGCAGGCGGCCGAAGAGGCTGATGAGACCATGAGCGGCGAGTTCGACGGCGTGGGCATCGAGTTCGCCATCATCAAGGACACTCTCACCGTCCAGGATGTTATAGCCGGCGGCCCCGCCTCGAAGGTGGGCCTGCGGGTAGGGGACAAGATCCTGAAGGTGGACACTGTGCAGCTGGCCGGCACCAAATTCACGAACAACAAGGTCCGCAGTCTGCTGAGGGGCAAGCGCGGCTCGAAGGTGGATGTCGATATAATGCGCAGGGGAGTCCCCGAAGTACGCACCTACACCATGACTCGCGACCGCATCCCTATGGAGAGCGTGGTAGCAGCCTACGAGGCCGCTCCGGGCGTGGTATATATAAAGCTGAACCGCTTCGCCCAGACTTCCGGCAGGGAAGTTTTCGATGCGATCAGAATGCTCGGCAAAGAGCCTGCCGGCGTGATCCTCGACCTTCGCGGCAACGGAGGCGGACTGCTGGCCTCCGGCCTCACCATAACCAATCTCTTTCTGTCGAAAGGGCAGCTGCTGATGTATACTGAAGGTGCCCGTTCCGCCAGACGTGACGAGGTCGCTACCGGCAACGGCATCTATCAGAAAGGGCCGCTCGTAGTGATGGTCGACGAGAATTCTGCTTCTGCCAGCGAGATACTTGCAGGCGCCATCCAGGACTGGGACCGCGGCACCATCGTAGGCCGACGTACCTTCGGAAAGGGACTGGTGCAGAGAGAGATGGGCTACAATGACGGCTCGGCGCTGAGGATTACCACGGCGCGCTATCACACTCCCAGCGGCAGGGCCATCCAGAGCCCTTATGAAGAAGGCAAGAGCGAGGAATACTATCAGGAGCATAACGAGCGTTATGCCCGCGGCGAAAGCTTCAGTGCAGACAGCATAAGCTTCGACGAATCCCAGAAGTTCAAGACTCTCGTCAAGGGCCGCACGGTCTATGGCGGCGGAGGCATCATGCCCGACATCTTCGTGCCCAGGGATACTTCATATCTCTCAAGTTTCTATACCCAGGTTGCCGCCCGTTCATTGCTTCAGGATTTCGTGAACGACTACATGGACGCCCGCAGGGACCAGATGGCTAAGAAATTCAGCTCATGGAAGGCCATGGTGGACGATCCGGCGTCAGACGCTGTGTTCGACGAGGTCCTCGAGTATGCGAAGGGCAGGGGAGTCACTGCTTCTGAGGAGGATGTAGACAAGTCATCCGGCGAGATAAAGCTCGCCATGAAAGCGCTCATGGCCCGCAGCATCTGGGACGACAACGCCTACTATCAGGTCATCAACAGCGGAAGTGAAGACTACAGAGTAGCCCTGGAAGAAGCCCTTGCGCTCAAAGCCCGCTGATAGGCTCTCGCGTTCTTCAGGTGGTCTGTATATGTGACGGCGAAATTGTGCTGGCCGTCGAAAGTATCCTTGGCGCAGAAATACAGATAATTGTGGTGCTGATAGTTCAACACGGCGTCTATCGCCGCCTTGGGAGCTATCGTAATCGGTCCCGGAGGCAGTCCGGGATAGCGGTAGGTGTTGTAGGGGGAGTCGATCTCCAGATGCTTGTTTAGCACCCTTGTCACGCCTTCTTCATTCAGCGCGTACAGGACGGTAGGGTCGGCCTGGAGCAGCATCCCTTTCTTCAGACGGTTGATGTATACACCCGCCACGGTGGGCATCTCGGGCTCGTATTTGGTCTCTTCGATAACTATGGACGCCAGCGTCATGACTTCGTCTTTCGTCAGCCCGATAGCTTTGGCTTTCGCTGTGCGGCTCTCGTTCCAGAAGGCGTCGTACTCCTTCTTCATACGTTTGATGAGATCGTCAGGAGTAATAGTCCACCACACTTCGTAGGTGTCGGGGATGAAGACGCTCAAGTAAGTCTCTTTCTTAAAACCCAGGCTGTCCATCAGGGCCTTGTCGTTGAGGGCCGCCATGAAGGCTGAGGAGTCTGCGTGCAGCTGCTTGCCGAGGTATGAGGCCATGTTCTCAGGGGTGCGGATGTAGCCCTTTACCTGAAGTTTAATGGGGGTCTGGTATCCGTTGGCGAAGATGCGGATAATCTCCTTGTTGGTGAGCCCAGGCTTGATATTGTAGTGTCCTGCCTGCAGCACAGGGGCCAGATCCAGCTTATAAGCTGCGTAGGCGAAGGTCCTGCGGTCTTTCACAACTCCGCTTTTAAGGAAGGAGGCGAGGAAGTTGTCGTAGTCTTCATCGGCATAGACGTAAATGTCCGCATCGTTCTTAACTGAGTTGGGCTTATAATAAGTGCTGTAATATCTGTACGCAAATACAGACACTGCAGTTAAGAGTAGTAGTGCGGCTATTATAAATTTCAGGGATTTCTTCATGGTTTGCGAAGATTGATGATGCTGCCCGGCGCAGGCTCGGCCCCTTTCGGGATGTCGGGATTATATTTGTAGAGGTATTTCATCTTGACGGCGTACTGCTGGCTGATTGCATGCAGGGTCTCGCCCTCTTCCACGACATGCTTGTCGAGATATCTGGCGGCCTGCTTCTTCTTGGCCTCGATATATACCGTCTCGCCGTCCTGGAGCATGCGGTCTCGCTTCTCGTCGTTGAAACGCAGGATCTCCCACTTGAACAGGTTGAATTCGCGTGCTATAGAATATAAGGTCTCGTAGTCGTTGGCCACGACATACATCACGTTGTTCTGCTTGAGGATTTCTCTCTGGAGAGATATCTTGTAGAGAGGGCTGCCCTCCTTGAGCTCTACCTGTGCGGGCATTTTGGCCTCCACGGGGGTCACCGGCAGCTCGTCCTGGCTGACGGCGGTGTCGTACTGCTGGAGGTTATATCTCTCAATCAAATCGATGAGCCTGGTGGCGTAGCTGGGGTCGGTGGCATATCCGGCCGCCTTGAGGCCGTAGGCCCATCCCTTGTAGTCGGTGGGGTCGAGGTCGAATAGGAAGGCGTACCTCGAACGGTACCTCAGGAAGTCAGAATGGTCCTGGAATGAATCTTCAACGCGGTCATACACCCGGAAGCAGTCGTTCTTGTTGTCGTCATCGACATACATCTTCTTGCCGGTGTAGTCGTGGCACTTTATGCCGAAGTGGTTGTTGCCCTCTTTTGCCAGCCTGGACGTGCCGAAGCCCGATTCGAGGCAGGCCTGGGCCAGTGTGATGCTGGCGGGGATGCCGCTGCTGACCATCTGGGCGATGGCTGCGTCCTTGTATTTGAGGATATATGCAGTCCTGTAGTCGGACTGGGCCTGGGGCTGCCTGGCGTCAGCGATAAAACCTGTCATCACCAGCAGGCAGCAGATAGAAATACACAAGGCCTTCATAGAAACAAAAATACGAATCTTTTTGCTAAATTCGCACAAATACGCCTTGCCGTCATGCAAAACAAGCAACTCAACATCAGCTATCAGGTCTATCAGTCGATGGATGAACTGCCGGCAGAATGGTCATCCCTCCTGCAGAAGGCAATAGAAGCCACCGGGCGTTCCTACGCTCCTTTTTCAAACTTCAACGTGGGGGCTGCGATATTGCTGGACAACGGGCAGGTTGTGTGCGGCTCCAACCAGGAGAATGCCGCATTCCCTTCCGGTCTTTGCGCCGAAAGGTCTGCCTGCTTCTATGCCGGAGCTACATGGCCCGGCGCCAGGATGCTTGCCATTGCAATTGCGGCAAAGCAGGACGGGCAGCTCACTGCGACCCCGACCTATCCCTGTGGAGCGTGCCGCCAGGCTCTGGTGCAGTACGAGAGCAGGGGTGGGGTGCCTATGAAGGTTATAGTGGGCAGTGCAGGCAGGGTGGAGGTGTTCGACTCGGTGAGGGACCTGCTCCCCTTCGTCTTCGACAATCTCGACGACAATCCCGGGGAATAAAAAAAAGGGTAAGCTGATTACATCGCACCGCTACAACCATCTACCCTTGCTGCCTTCCGGCCCTGGGGGAGTTCGACAGGAGCTGGTCGTGTAAGACTTACCCGGCACAAAGGTAGTTTATTTTATTCGATTCGCAATAGTAAAACCATGAGAATAGCTGTTGGTTTGTCAGGTGGAGTAGATTCAAGCGTAGCCGCGTTGCTGCTGAAGGAAGCGGGGCATGACGTCTTTGCCGTCTTTATGCAGAACTGGAACGATGCTACGGGAACTCTGCACGGCGACTGCGAGTGGGAGGAGGAGCGCAGCGTGGCGGAGATGGTGGCCCGCAAGATCGGCATACCTTTCCACTTCGTGGATCTCAGCGCAGAGTACCGCAAGCGGGTTGTGGACTATATGTTCGACAGCTACGAGCGCGGATTCACCCCGAATCCCGACGTGCTCTGCAACCGTGAGATCAAGTTCGACTCTTTTCTGAAGCATGCCCTCAGCCTCGGTGCGGAGTATGTCGCCACCGGCCATTACTGCCGCAAGGACGAAGTTCCCGGCCCGGACGGCAAGCCTTCATACCGCCTGCTGGCCGGCATCGACAAGAACAAAGACCAGAGCTATTTCCTCTGCCAGCTAACTCAGGAACAGCTCAAGTACGCCCTTTTCCCGATAGGTGACATTACCAAGCCGGAGGTGCGCAGGATCGCGAGGGAAGCCGGCCTGCCCAGCGCCGAGAAGAAGGATTCGCAGGGTATATGCTTCGTGGGAAAGGTAGACCTGCCGGTGTTCCTGCAGCAGAAGCTCAAGCCGAAGGAAGGCAAGGTCATCGAGATATTCAGGGACTATTACGACAGTTTGCAGGTGCCTGAGAGCATTGAAGAGCTGGCCGAGCCTGTGGTTTACAGCGAGACGGACGGAAAGCTTGCCGGCAAGCATCAGGGCGCCCAGTTCTATACCATCGGGCAGCGCCACGGCCTTAACATAGGCGGCCACAAGAATCCTATATTCGTCATTGCGACCGATGTGGAGCGCAATCTTATATATGTAGGGGAAGGGCAGGACCATCCCGGCCTGTACCGCAAGGGGCTTCGCATCGACAGCCGCGACATCCACTGGATAAGGCCTGAAATGGCTATGGCGGAAGGCGAGGAGAGAGACTATCTTGTCAGGATAAGATACCGTCAGCCGCTGCAGCGGGCCAGGCTCATAGCCCGTGCCGACGGCCTGTACATCGTATTCGAGAAGCCCCAGCGCGGCGTCACCGCCGGCCAGT
This sequence comes from Bacteroidales bacterium, assembly GCA_017548725.1. Lineage (GTDB taxonomy): Bacteria > Bacteroidota > Bacteroidia > Bacteroidales > UBA932 > Equibacterium. The sequence continues at coordinate 1,049 of JAFYZI010000213.1, read as the reverse complement.
TCGCCGCTTGGTACGACGCTGAAGGAGAGCTGCAGGGCAGTGGTGTAATAAACAGGTAAGCAGATGGAGCAGTTCAGTCAGATATTGGTCGTCGGGGCCGGTCCGGCCGGAATGATGGCAGCAATCAAGGCTGCCGAGTGCGGCGCTGAAGTTGCGGTGCTTGAGAAGAACCATCTTCCCGGCCGCAAGCTCGCCATCACCGGAAAAGGACGCTGCAACATCACCAACACCAAGCCCTGGTCTGAATTCTCCACCCACGTACATCCCCGCAGCAACTTCGTCAGGAGCGCCTTTTATAATTTCTCCAACCAGGCCACAATCGAGTATTTCAACAACATAGGTCTCGAGACCGCAGTGACCCAGGGCGAACGGGTTTTCCCGGCTTCCATGAGGGCATTCGACGTCGTAGATGCGCTCGCTGACAGGATGAAGGAGACAGGCGTGAAGCTGATACCCGATGCAGACCTGCTGGCTGTATGCAACGACGGCGACAAATTCAAATGTACCTACAACGACCTCTCGCAGCCACGGGCAATCACGACCGAAGTTATATCAGCCAGTGCACTTGTCATCGCCACCGGCGGCCTGTCTTATCCCGCAACCGGGTCGAACGGCCGCGGTTATGAAATAGCAGCTTCCCTGGGACATACCGTCACCCGCTGCTATCCGAGCCTCGCCGCCCTCCTGCCCCGGAATTACGACAGCGGCCTGTATGACATAGAACTGAAGAACGTCGGTCTCAAACTCTACGTCGGCCAGGACATGGTGCAGTCCGAAATGGGCGATCTGACCTTCACCGAAGACGGCATAGAAGGCTCTCTCGGCTTTCGCGTCAGCCGCAAGGCGGTCCATGCCCTGGAGAACGGTTCGGCTGTGGAGCTGGTCATCGACCTGAAGCCAGCCATTTCCCTCCAGGAACTCAGGGACAGGGTGAAACGTGAGGTGGCGTCATTCAAGTGGGAAGTGCCTCTGATAAATGACGCACGTTTGAAAAAGATTCTGCGCAAACTGATGCCCGCCGAGCTTATAGAACCCTTCTTCAGGATGTC
>JAFYZI010000212.1 GCA_017548725.1 Bacteroidales bacterium | reverse complement strand
ACCGGGACGTGCGGGACGCGGCATGAAGGCTGCGCGGGCCGGGATGAACGGATAGCTGATCTCGGTGTCGGGGCGCAGTGTGTACATGGTGTTCTGGTCGAGCTGGATGGCTGAAGATCCCTGGAAACCGTAGAATGCATAGGCTCTGAAACCGGTCTCGTAATCAGGGTCGTCCTTGTCGGTCACATACTCCACGAATACGCCGGGGTCGAAACCGATGAGGCTGCCGGGCTGGAGCTTTGACGGATCGTCAGGAAGGGTGTTGATGGCTTTGTATGGGCCAGCAGGACGGTCGCTGACTGCAACGAGGCCGTTACGTCCGCCTGTCTGGTCGTTGGGATAGAGATAGTATGTCTTCTTCCCGTCCTTGCCGATTATTTCAGCAACGTCAGGGGCGTACATGGTGTCCCACTGGCCGCCGATCTGATACGTGAATGCAGCTCCTTCGTCGCGCCATGCGGTCAGGTCCTCGACGGGGGCAGACCAGATCCTGATGTCGGGTCCGCAGTATCCTCTTGCGAACACGTCGTGGGATGTGATGATGTAAGCGCGGTATTTACCGGGATTGTCGGGATCCTCGAATACTCTGGGCTCTCCATCAGGAGTGTGCTCCCAGAGAGGAAGGTAAGGGTTGCCGGGGTGCGTGTTGGTGTAATGCACGGCATTCTGATAGCTGAAAGGCTCCTGCCCTTGCTTATGCTTGCAAGATACGGCGACGCTCATCGAAGCGAGCACTACTGCCGCACTGAGCAGGATGGAAAAAACGGTTTTCATTGGTTATTTTTTATTAGGACAGTGACAAATTTAGCAATAATAGCCTAACTTAGTAGGAGAATTTTAATTCATTTGACATGAAAAAGATATTCCTATTGCTCGCCGGCTGCCTTTTCTGCGCAGTTTCGTTCGCTCAGGAGCCGGTTACTTTCACAGCACAACAGGACCACCAGAACATGCTTGACCAGCTGGGCATCAAATCAATACGTCCTGCTTTCGACGCCGACGAGAGCAGCCCCCGCGCTGCAAACTACGACGAGAGCAAGGCTAACCCCTTCCCTGTCATTCCGGAGCTTATGCGTACCAACGCAGGCAAGAAGGTGACTACTGCAAAGCAGTGGTGGGATGTCCGCAGGCCCGAGATCAAAGAGGGCTTTGAGAGCGAGGTTTACGGCCGCGTTCCGGAGAATGTTCCGAAAGTGACCTGGATTGTCGAGGCCGAGGAGATCGAGACTGTCGGCATGACCAGAGTGAAGGCTAAACAGCTTCGCGGCCACGTCGACAATTCTGCCTGCCCTTCTATCAATGTCGACATCAAGATGGTTGTCGTGACTCCGGCCAACGCTCCGGGTCCGGTGCCGGTGCTGATGATGTTCGGCGGCGCCAATCTCCCGAATCCCGTTAAGCCGGGCGGAGCCGACATGGCTGTCATCAACAAGGCTCTCCGCCGTATGCTGGAGAATGATCCGGAGACGGCTGAGCTTATGAAGAAATATCCTGCTTGGCAACCTTTCGAGCCCGCCAATCCTTTCGCAAACTTCGGCCGTACCACCCAGCAGACTCCGGGCCAGGATCCGCCGTCAAACCAGCAGCTTCTCGCTGCCGGCTGGGGATATGCCATGATTGACCCGAGCAGCATCCAGGCTGACAACGGTGCGGGCCTCACACGCGGCATCATCGGCCTTGTGAACAAAGGACAACCGCGCAAACCGGACGACTGGGGTTCGCTGCGTGCATGGGCATGGGGTGCAGCCCGCGGTCTGGACTATCTCGAGACAGACCCTGACGTGGATGCAAAGCATGTCGGCATCGAGGGAGTTTCACGCTACGGCAAGGCTGCGCTTGTAACGCTGGCGTTCGAGGACCGTTTCTACATGGGCCTCATCGGTTCGTCAGGAAAGGGCGGAGCTACCCTGCACCGCCGTATCTTCGGCGAGGGTCTGGAGAATCTCGCCAACTCAGGCGAATACCACTGGATGGCCGGCAATTATATCAAATATTGCGCTGTAGAGTCTAAGACCGGCGCCTGGAACGCAGGCATGCTGCCCGTGGATTCTCACGAGCTCATCGCCATGTGCGCTCCGCGTCTGGTGTTCATCAGCTATGGTATTCCTGAGCAGGGTGACGCTCTCTGGCTGGACCAGTACGGCAGCTGGCAGGCTACAGTTGCTGCCGGCGAGGCTTTCAAGCTTCTCGGTGCCAAGGATCTCGGCGTCGGCAATGACTACCGCAACACTCCGAAGCCCGAACCTCTCACTGACCTGCTTGACGGTGAACTTGCATGGCGCCAGCACACTGGCGGCCATACCGATGGCCCGAACATGAAGTATTTCATCCAGTGGGCTAATGAAAAGATGGGCTACAAATACCAGCCCGCCCCGATGGGACGTTAAGCCACATCTACTCTCTCAACACAGATACAGCCCCAATCCCGGGGCTGTATTTGTTTTATATCGATAGCAAATGCTGACGGAAAGAAGGCATTCGGGGAGGCTGGTCACCCGTGACTTGCAAAACGGGAGGGGCCCGACGAATGCGAGTTCTGCGTCAGCAGGACGAACTGGCGCCATCAGGCGCTAGCGCAGGCCGTGTGGGTTGCTTGTGCTGATAGCAGGCCGGAGCGGCGGGGTTTGGGGCAGCGCCCCAGTAATGGACCTGGGAGGGTTGGAGTGAGCAAAGCGAACGGAACTCCCAGAATGCCTTGCTTTCCGTCGAATCTGATATCAGAACAAGCGTATAACTCGCAGGCCACTTTGGCTTTTGACACCGTTGATGTAAGTGACGAGGGGTTGGGGATTGATGATGACTTTCTTGGCGGTGGTGGAGGCGTGGATGAAAGTCAGGGTGTCGCCGTCGCGGAGAGCGATTGCTATGTGCGCGATGTCCAGGCCGGCAACTGTGCTGCAGAACGCAATTATGTCGCCGCTGCGGATATCCTTGATACGACCGGGTAGTTCGGCCTTCGGGATGTAGCAGTAATCATGAGCCTCGAGAGCCTGCTCTATGCGGCGCATCTTGGCCACGTCGGCAGGACTGTCCTTGAGCTGCTTGTAGGAAGCCGGATGAGTCGACATGAAATTGAACTTCTGTGCAATGGGGCGGCCGCCGCACTCGCGGGTGACTTCCCGGAAGATTCCGTTCTTCTCCCCCTGCGCAATCCATTCCGAAGTATAGTGAAGCCGCGAAGTATAACCGTCGACGACGCCGTCGCGATAGCGCAGACCGGCCAGATTGTCGAGATATTTGTCGAATGTAGGCTCGGCATCTTTGGCGGTGAGCGCCAGCGCCACGCACATCTCCACAAAGAGAATGCAGTCCGTCTCGGCCATATTGACGGTCAACCGCTCAGGCTCCACCTCGAGCGTACCAGCCACGTATGGCGTACCGAGGAAATGCTTCGCCATCTTGATGACCAGCTCGCTCATCGGAGCCTCGCTGTCGCCGGCCACCAGCGCCATCACCTCATTGAACGCATCCACGTCCCGCTGAGCATAGCGCACCTCTCCCCTTTCTATGGCCGCAGATCCAAAGGACAGGCCGGCAAAAACGACTGACAGCAGAAACGTCCGGAATACTTTAATTATCATTTTTCCAATGATTAGCAACCATAAAGATACGCAATAAATTGTATATCTCGCTCCTATTTGGTATCTTTGAAGAAGTTCCCTGCGGGGCCGTCCAGAACAATAACCAAAAACAATTAATATCATGAAACGACTCCTTCTTTCCCTCTCTCTCGTAGCTACCCTTTTCTTCATGGCATCATGCACCGGCGGCGGTGCTACCGGCCTTGTAGGCGAATGGGGCCTAACCTTCTTTGAATGGCAGGAATATCTCAATGGCGAGCTTGTCGATGGAGACAGCATCACTCTCGACCCTACCGATCCTAACACCGACGATGACATGAAGCTGGTAATCAGTCATATTGATGGAAATGACTATCATTTCATTTCATACGAATGGAGTCCGAAACAAGGCGACTGGAAACAGCTGGCAAACTTCACAACGACCATCGAGGGCAATAAGATCGTCTATGATGACGAGTCAGTAACCTTCAATGTATCAGGCAACACCCTCACAATTACTGCTGAAGAAAGTGAAGTTGACGAAGACGGCACCTGGACATGGCGCGACAAGAACGTCTACAAGAGACTCAGCGCTCCTGCAGCAGAAAAACCTGCAGAAGTGCCTAGCATGTTCTAAGGCTTCTCAAGCAATCTGAAACCGTCGCTGCCGAGAAGCAGCACGTTGAATCCGAGCGGTACCCGGGCATAAACGATGTCGACAGGGTACCGCTCGATGCTGTTGCAATGCGAGCATGAAGGCATGCGGAACACCGCGCCATCCTTGCACAGCAGATAGAAAGAATCCTGGACAGCATCGAAAGCCAGGCCTGCAGGCTCTTCATTCAGATAGAGGGGCCTGTTTTGTTTTGTATAATTGAGAATACGCTCGCTCCACACATTTCCGCCCCCGGTAGAAGTGAAAGCGGCCGGACGGCCGTCAGCGGTGACACCCGCCACCATGACGCTCCCCCCTCCTGCCGCTACGGCGCGGAACTCCATTTCCGGATAGAAACCGGCGTACTGCTTGTTGAAATCAAACAGGCTCCACATGAAACCGTTGTCCGAGAAGATTATCTCACCGGCGTCAGTGACCGCCCAGATGGTCTTTTCGTCAGCGGCGATGGCACGCAGCAGCCCCTTCAGTGGAGGCTCGATACGGGCCACTATGACGCCTGTCTCATGAATCATAAGTATCTCTTTCCCTACAGTGTCGACGCCGTAATACCAGCCGTCAAGCTCAGCAAGAGACACCATCGGTACATCAAGGTTGAGAGTGTCGACTACATTCCCCTCGGCGTCTAGATGTGCGAACACGTTCCCCACGGCCACGAATCCGGCAGAATCCGCCACCGCAGCATATAAACGGACTTCCTGCCCGCTGGCAGCCTTGACGCTGCACAGGAGCAGGAAGCTCGTCAATATGGTTCGCAGATAATTCATTACTTAAGTCCGCTGCTTATAATCTTGAAGTCGTCAAATGCAGCCTTCAAGGGAGCTGCAGCCGGAGCCTGCATCTGCATGCCGCCGGGACCGCCGAAGCCGCGTCCCATCGTAGCCATCACGCCTTCGCAGCAGATAAGGCCGGCGCCTACATCCTTAAGCACAATCTGTGCCGAACCGGCCTCGACATATTTGCGGCCGTCTACAGAATAGTAAGCGGTATAATTGTCGCCCTTGCGAACGAGGCGGAGCCAGATCACATTATCAGCGCCGACAATGCCTGCCATAGGCAGACGGACAGCAGCTTTCTGAGATCCATTCTCCTCCACAACCAGCTGCAACTGGCCGGCGGCGGGAGCTGCGGCGGCGTTCGGGTCAGGACGGCGCATAGCCATTGCAGCACCGTAGACGAACTTGACGAAGTTGTCATCATCCTGATAAGCCACAAGACCTGCATTCTGGGCAGGAGCTGCCGGAGTAGACAGGCAGGTAAGCTTGGTGTCCACAGTCCAGTCAGCATTGGCCTCCTGGATCAGGATGTTCTGAGCGTCGTTGCCGGCATTGACGATGTCGCCCTTGCCGCTGGTGAGCACGATAGAGCCCGGGCGCTCAGAGAGTGACCACAGGGCAGGATTCTCGCGAACCCAGCTCCACTGGCTGCCCAGAGCGGCTTTCTGGAATGTATCAGAAACACCCTTGGTACCGAAGTTAACGGTGATCTCGCGGCTGTCGCCGGTCACCTCATCAACCAATGCAACCACTGCAGTGCCGGGAACGGCCGCAGACTGTTTCACATTGACAGAGATGGCGGGATCGACTGCAACGGCCTCTACTGACGGAGCTTTGCCGGCCTTCATGACATAGCTCAGCTGAGAAGCGTCGCCCAGCTTGACAGCCTTGCCGCCCACCTTGAGGCTAGAAAGGCTCATCTCAGGCATAACCTTTACAGCGAAAGAATCCTCCTTGGTGACTCCACCGGCAGTAACGGTACAGATGATGGTGGCAACACCCATAGACTTGGCAGTTACAGTGCCGTCTGAAGCAACAGTGGCCACTGCAGGGTTGTTGCTCCTCCAGCTGCCGCGGGCAGAAGGCTCGAAGCTGTCGTCGTTCATGCAGACGGTGAAGCTGGCTTTTGCTTTCTGGCCGATACGGAGAACATTGGCGTCGACGCTTGCCCATACTGTCTTGACCTTGCGGTCGAGTTTACCGGACATATTAGCAGTGACGCGGCCGCGGATGTCGGCAGATGAAGAGCCGAACTCAAATACGTAGCGGCCCTGGTCGTAAGTCATGCGGTCGGCATCCATATCCCAGAACCAGAGGTCGGCGCAGTTGATGTCGATGCTTACGGTGCGGGTCTGGCCGCGCGGGATGGTGACGCGCTTGAAGCCTTTCAGACGTTTGGCAGGACGCTCGAGAGCAGCCGGGCTGTCGGGAGTGGCCACATAGATCTGAACGACCTCGTCGGCGCTGTATTTGCCTGTATTCTTGACATCTACGCTGAGTGTAACAACGTCGTTAGGAGTGATCGCACTCTTGCTGATGCGGAAATTGCTGTATTCGAAAGTGGTGTAGCTCAGACCATAGCCGAACGGATAAGAGACCTCGCGGTTGAAATACCAGAGGGTACGGCCTACAGAACCTGAGCTGCGGCGCAGGTTATAGTCGGTGATGGCAGGAAGGTCCTTGACTGTCTTGAACCAGGTGGCATTGAGCTTGCCGCCCGGAGAAACCTCACCGAAGAGGATGCGCGGGATAGCCTCACCCTGGGCCATACCGTTGTAGCCGGTCCAGAGGATGGCAGGGATGTTGGCCAGATGGCAGAACTCCTCTACCTCAACGCAGCCGAGAGTCTGCATAACCACGATGGTGCGGGGGTTGACGGCAGCGATAGCCTTGATCAAAGGAATCTGGTTGCCGGGGAGAGTGAGGGTCAGACGGTCAGCCTCTTCAGTGGCGGTGTTCTCGTCAGTTCCTACGAATACTACAGCCACGTCAGCCTTGCGGGCCATCTCGATGGTAGCCTCGTCGATCGGAGCGTCCTGAGGAGCCTTGTATACCAGATAAACGGTCTGAGGACCGTTGTAGCCAAGCTTGAGGGCATTGGTCTTCATAGGCATGCTGGCGCCGTAAACGCCACCTACGCGGGCGCCTGAAGCCCTTGTGGCCTCGATGCGGCCGATCAGGTTGCCGTCAGGACCGCCGACGCGGATCTCGACGATACCACCCTCGGTGGGGATGTTCAGACCTACGGTTATGTTCTCGATATTGGTGATGTCGATATTGTCGTATGCAGTCCAGGTGCCGTCGTCTATGCTGCGCACCTGCTCCTCAGTACCCATACCTGAGCCGACGGTGATGCCTTCGGCAGAAGCGGTGTACTTGGTAGCGTCGTAGCGGGCTACGGAGCCGTCAGTCTTCTCGATCTCGAAATATGCGATGTAGAGCAGGTTGCTCTTGCTCTTGATGTCACCGCCGGTGGCCATCTGCACGTCTACGTCATATCCTTTGGCCTTCAGCCATTTGGTAATACCTGCATAGGGAGAGATCATGGAAGTCTGCTCCGGACGTCCTGAATACGGGCCGAGCTCCACATCGTCGGCCTGAGGGCCGATAAGGGCGATGCTGCGCAGCGATGCGGGGTCGAGCGGCAGAGCCTGCTTCTCGTTCTTCAGCAGCACGGGGGTGCGGACTGCCAGCTCTGCAGCGAGTGCCTGGTTGGCAGGAGAGTTCACGCGTGAAGGCTCGAACTTGGTGTAAGGCACCATCTGCTCCGGGTCGAATTCGCCGGTACGCATGCGGACAGTAAACATGTTGATGAGGGCGCGGTCGATCTCAGCCATCGAAAGGATGCCCTGGTCGTATGCGCTGATGGCGTAGCGCTGGTAAACGCTTCCGCAGTCAGAGTCCACACCGGCCGACAGAGCGGCAGCGGCAGCCTCTTCAGGAGTGTCCACGTAGTAGTGGCCGTCCCATACATCCTGCACTGCAGAGCAGTCGCCGGTCACATATCCCTTCATACCGTATGTCCTGCGGGCAATAGTGTCGATGTAGAAATTGCCAGCAGTAGTCGGAATATGGTTCACGGCGTTGTATGAAGACATGATTGAGGGGAGATTCTCGTCCTCTATCAGGCGCTTGTAAGGATAAAGGTAGAACTCGCGCATGTCGCGGCTGTCCATGTTGGAGCTGCTGACATGACGGTCGAACTCACTGTTGTTTGCGAAGTAGTGCTTTGCGGTAGGCACTGCCTTGAGATACTTCGGGTCGGGACCCATGAGGCCGCGCACGAAACCGCGGGCAATTTCTGCGGCAAGGAAAGGATCCTCACCGTAAGACTCGCCGGTACGTCCCCAGCGCGGGTCGCGGACGGGCTCGACAACAGGGCTCCAGAAGGTCAGGCCCTTGGTGCCGGTAGCATAGATGGCGCGGGCCTCGTCGGCGATGGCCGAAGCCATCCTCTCTGCGAGAGCCGGGTCCCATGCAGAACCGATAGCGACACTGTTGGGGAATGAGCTCGGGCCCTGGATGCCTACAGACGGGTTGGCGCCTGAAAGCACTCCGTGCAGAGCCTCGCTCCATACGTTATAGCCTTTGACGCCCAGACGGGGCACTGCGGCCATGTTGTTGCCGAGCAGTGCCTGCTTCTCCTCAAGGGTGAAGCGGGACACCAGATCGGCGGCTCTCTCCTCGAAGGAGTACGCCGTATTGAGATAGATGGGAAGCTGGTTGTCCTGAGCCAGCGCGGAGAAGGCTGCAAATAGCGCCACTCCGGACAAGATACATTTACGGATTAGTTTCATGTTGTTATTATATCAGTAGTTTTTACGTAGAAAACGGTTATAAAGGTAAGCATTAAAAATGTAAATTTGCGGACAAGTTTTTCACAGCGAAACTGTAGACAATATTATTATATGAAAAAGATCCTCCTTGCTGTCATTGCACTCGCGGCCATCTCTTCCGCCGCTTTTGCCGACAACATCCGATTCGCATCGCATCCTTCACTTTCTCCTGACGGAAAACAGATCTACTTCAGCTATGACGGAGACATCTACACGGTGCCCGTCACCGGCGGCCAGGCTACGGCAGTGATAACAATGCCCGGAGTGCAGGACTCCCCTCTCCTCTCTCCCGACGGCAAATGGCTGGCCTTCAGCTCCGACATCCAAGGTAACAATGATGTTTATATAGTGCCCGCAGCCGGCGGACAAGCCGTCCAGCTGACATTCCATGAGGCCGGCGACGTACCCGTGTCATGGTCGCCGAAGTCCGACTGGATTTATTTCGAATCCACCCGCGGCAGCGCCCGCAAGACCACATACAAAGTCGCAGTGACCGGCGGTACTCCGCAGCTTATGTTCGACGGATACTTCAACACCATAGTCAACATGGTGGAGAACCCGGCGACTGGAGAGTTCCTTTTCAACGAGTCCATGGAAAGCATCAGCTTCCCTACACGCAAGCGCTACGTCGGCGACCACAATCCCAACATCAAATGCTGGAATCCCCGCACGAAAGCCTACACCGAGCTCACCGACTACATCGGCAAGGACCAGTGGCCGATGGCCGACAAGGCCGGCAACATATACTATGTCAGCGACGAACTCAACAAGGAGTCCAACATAGTAAAATACGTCAAGGGAGGCAAGCCCCAGCAGCTCACCAGCTTCGACAAGTCAGTGCAGTATCCTTCGATAGCCTTCGGCGGCTCGGCCATCGTATTTCTCAAGGAATATGAGATAACCATCCTGGAGCCCTCTACCGGCAAGGTCACCACACCGCAGATTGCTGTCGCCTCCGGCAACGTGGAGGTCCGCAGGGCATTCAGCGACCAGACTCCCAGTGCGGCGGACGTCTCTCCCGACGGCAAGAAGTTCGCCTTCGCAATAAGGGGTGGTCTCTATGTCTCCGACATAAAGTGCAAATATCTACAGAAGCTTGAAACCCCTTCAGACGAACGCGTGGTGGACGTTGCATGGGCCAACGACAGCACTATCTATTATATCAGGACCGACAAAGGCTGGACCGACCTCTACAAGATTTCGGCCGACGGCAGTTCTCAGGAGACTGCAGTTTATCTGTCGCAGAACAATGTAACCTCTCTCGCCATGAGCCACAAGCGCGAACTGCTCGCTTTCATCGACGGCAGCCGCGCAGTGATGGTCCACAACATAAAGGCCGGCACCACCAGCAAGGTCGCCGAGGCCGAGTTCTGGTCGTTCCAGGGCTACGACTTGTCATTCTCTTTTGATGACAAACAGCTGGCATTCGATGCCATGAACATGTTCGAGACAGACATCTACGTGCTCAACCTGGGCGATGGCAGCCTGAAGAACCTTACACATTCAGCTTCGGTGGAGCAGCGCCCGCTCTTCACCCCCGACGGCAAATACATGTACCTCCTCGGCAACCCTACCGCAACTTCATATCCCAGGGGTGCCAGGAACTTCCTCATAAAACTTCCGCTTCAAAAGTATGACAGTCCATATAAGTCGAAGGTTGTGGAAGACTTGTTCAAGGATCCCAAGAATGCCCCGAAGAAGGACTCTTCCGTCGTCATTGACTACGAAAACATCCACGAGAGGATGACAAGGGTCCAGAATGACGGATACCAGAGCAATACATACATATATGCCGCAAAAGACAAGTCTTATCTGCTCTGGCGCCAGATGGGCAACACCACCCCCGGCGTCTACAGCCTCGACCTGTCCGACCCCGACGCCAAGCCCAAGCAGATCAAGGAATTCAACGGAGGCTCGTACATGAGCTGCAAAGACGCCTTGTACTGCTTCAGCCAGGGCGCAGTCTACAAGGTCGACCCTGCTGCAGGCTCTGCCGTAAAGACCGATGTCAAGAAGGATGTCGAGGTAGTGCTGGGCGACGAGTTCAGCCAGATGTTCTATGAAGTATGGGGAACGCTTGAACAGAACTACTACGATGTCAATTTCCACGGAGCCGACTGGACTGCAGTGCGCGACTACTACGCTTCGCTGCTGCCATACGTACGCACCCGCGCCAACCTCCGCACCCTCATCGCAGACCTTCTGGGCGAGCTAAACTCTTCTCACCTCGGATTCACATCGAACGGCAATGAAGAAAGGATGGAAACCGTCACCAGGACATACGGCACCGGCATCCTTTTCGAGAACGCTTCTCCATATAAGGTGGCCGGCATCCTGCCCTACTCTCCCGCCGACAAATATGAGATAGACATCCGCAAGGGCGACGAACTGGTCGCAGTTAACGGCAAGAGGGTTGACAAGGCTGTCAACCGCGAGAAGTATTTCTCAGGAGCCGTGGCAGCTGACGAAATGAAGCTCACCTTCAGGCGCGACGGCAAGGAGTTCGACACCAAGGTCCACACCACCTCATACTCGGCCATCAAGACTCTTGAATACAAGAAATGGGAGGACCAGCGCGCCGGCATCGTGGCCGACAAGACTGGCGGCAAGGTGGGATACATCCACATGAGGGCCATGGGCGAAGACGACCTGAACTCGTTCCTTCTCAAGATGCATACTGAAGTATATGACAAGGACGCCCTCATACTCGACCTGCGCTACAACAACGGCGGCAACGTCCACAAGGAGGTAATCGACTTCCTGCGCGGCCAGGGCCACTTCGAGTGGGGCTACCGCGACTTCCCGAAGACCACCCATCCCAACGTCGCTCCTGCCGACAAGCCGATCGTAGTACTGGTCAACGAACACAGCCTCTCCGACGCCGAAGTGACGTCGAACGGCATCAAGACCCTCGGCATCGCGAAGCTGGTCGGCACCGAGACCTACCGCTGGATCATCTTCACCTCGTCGGTAAGGCTGATCGACGGTTCGACCTGCCGTATGCCTTCATGGGGTTGCTACAGCATCCTGGACGGCTCCGACCTCGAGCATACCGGAGTAAAACCCGACATCTATGTAAAGAATTCTTTCAAGGACCGTCTGGAGGGCAAGGACCCCCAGCTCGACGCCGCAATAGCCGAGGTCCTCAAGGAAATGAAACAATAACAGCACCTATATGAATATCATCAAGAAATGGCTTTTCAACAGCCGCTCCTTTGCAGCCCCGCAGAACCTCATGCCAAGCATCCTCGCAGTGGTGATGGCACTGGGCGTCAGCGGTTTCAACATCTTCCTGGGCCTTCTGGCAGCGCTTTGCGTGTGCCTGGTTCATCTGGGAGGCAACCTTCTGGACGACTATTTCGACTATCAGGACGAACTTCTGGAGTACCGTCTCGGTCTCAGGGAGCAGGGCGAGAAAGCTTTCACTGACAAATACCCCTACCTGAAGGACGGCTCCACCACCGTGAAGCAGCTGAAGGTGGCCATCGCGGTCTTCTTCGGCCTGGCTCTGCTCGGCGGCCTGATCATCTTTATCGCCCGGGACTTCGACTGGAAACTTCTCATCATTGCCGGCATTGCAGCCATCCTCTGCTATTTCTACTCAGCCCCGCCGTTGAAACTCGGATTCCACGGCCTCGGCGAGCTGGCTATCGGCATCTGCTTCGGCCCCTGCCTGGTCTGCGGAGTATATGAATCGGCCTGCGGAGCCCTCTACACCCCCGAGACCGGTTTTGCATGGCATATCCTGGCGCTCGGCATCGCCATCGGACTGTTCGTCACCAACATTCTCTATACGCATTCATTCGTGGAGCGTCATGTCGATGACGTGTCCCACAAGAAGACTCTCGCGGTTCTGCTCAAGACAGACGCCGCCGGCCTGACCGCATACGCCATCTTCCTCTTCGTGCCCTTCATCCTCGTGGTCATATGTGCTGTCATGGGCTACATCCATCCCGCCTACTGCCTCGTGCTGCTGATGCTGCCTCAAGCTATCTGGGTGATGTGGTCGATGGTGATGTTTGCCAAGGGCGTCGAAGTGCCCACTGACCATCCCCACAAATGGCTCGGCCCGATGGACAACTGGGACAAGGTGGAGCCCGGCAACCGCTATTACCTTATGAGATGGTTCGCCATGCGCAACGTCAACACCGGCTTCTGCCTGATCATGATGGCCGTCAAGATAGTTCTCTTCATCATCAGTATATGCTAAGACAGATCCCATATCTCGGTTGGTGGTACCTCCGCGCACTGTTCGGCAGGAAGGCTCCCCTGCAGTCCGTAATTTTCATCCTTGACCGCTGCAACCTCCGCTGCAAGCATTGCTCGGTGTATGAGCTGACCAATCCGCGCATCAAGACCTTCGAACAGATACGGAGCGAGCTGGAGTACTGCTACAAGGCCGGCAGCCGCTACGTCGACTTCGAGGGCGGAGAGCTGTATCTGTGGAAGGACGGCGACAAGACGATTGACGATGTCATAGACCTGGCTCACGAAATCGGCTTCTGGAGCGCCACCATCACCACCAACGCCCAGCTGCCTTTCAACGGCAGCCACGCCGACCAGGTCTGGGTGTCGATGGACGGCATCGGGACCTTCCACGACGAGATCCGCGGCAAGGGCGCCTTCGCAAGACTGGAGAAACACATCGCAGATTTCAAACGCAACGCCCCCGAGGGCAGGGCCCTCCCTCCCGTATGCGTCAACATGGTGATAAACAACCTTAACGAGAGCAACGTGGAGGCCGCTCTGGACTACGTCAAGGACAACCCTTACATCGAAAACATATCTGTCAACTTCCACACCCCGTTCAAGGAGACTGAAGAGCTTTTCCTGGACCCGGAGCGTCGCAACGAGATTATCGACATGATGATTGAGCGCAAGCGCAAGGGCTATCCCATAATGAACACCGTGCCGGGCCTCAAGGCCATGCGCATGAAGGACGGCCGGACCGTCTGCACCGACAAGTGGTGCTGGGTCACCAACTTCATCTTCTCCGACGGCAGCCGCAGCCCCAAATGCATGGGCTTCACCCACGGCGTGTGCGACCGCTGCGGATTCTCTATGGGCGGCGAGATGTACAGCCTCTTCCACTTCAGCCCCGCTACTATTGCCGCCGGACTGAACCTGCGCAGACGCAGATAGCGCATTTTCGCAACTCTTTGGTTTTTACAAATAATTGATTATCTTTGTAGAGTATGCATCAAAAATCTGCATAAAAAGACTGACTATTCACAAACCTTAATCTTATAACTTATGAAAAAACTTTTTGTAGTCCTCGCACTGTCTCTGATGGCTCTCAGCGCTAACGCACAGGCCTATCTCGGAGGCGCTCTCAGCTTCCAGGCTGCCGGCAACAACGCCGTAGTTACAATCCTGCCTGAAATCGGTTACAACATCAGTAAAACTACCGCTATCGGCGCCCAGGTCGGCTGGAGCAACGCTACTGCTGCCAACAGGTTCGTATTCGCTCCTTACTATCGTTACGGCTTCAAACAGCTTGGTCCTGTCAGCCTCTTCATCGACGGTGAATTCCAGCTCAACGCATGGACCACAGGTGGTGCAACCACAACCCAGTTCGGTGTAGGTCTGGCTCCCGGTGTCGCCATCATGGCCGGTGACCACTTCTCATTCGTAGGTCACATCGCCCGCATCGGTTATTACAACGGTGCATTCGGCATCAACATCGACACAAACCAGAACTTCCAGATGGGTGTTTACTACCACTTCTAGCAGTTGCTGACACAAATAAAAACAGCCTCCGGAGTCCGGGGGCTGTTTTTTTATAGCTGCGTCGGCTGTTATTCTGCGTAAGTTACTTTCACTACAGCTTCCTCGCCGGTCCATGCGATGTTGTAGCCGGGATGGCTGGCAGTCATGGGGATCGAGTAAGTCTGGCCGAGGCCTGAAACAGGGCTGTCAGTCTTGTCTGACACCTCTTTGGCAAGTGTACGTACGAATGACGGGCCCTTGCTGCCGTCAGCGAGGGTGAAATGGTACTCGGCGTTCATGAGGGAACGTGAATTGACAAAGGAAGATGTCGGGGCAGATTTGTACTTGCCGAAATAGCCCTGGTTCCTTCCGCCGCCGGCAGAACCCATGACAGGACCGTCGAAGGTGAATACGATATTGTCGAGAGTGACGCCGTTGAGGGCCGGTGACACGGTGGGCGTGTAGGTCAGCCTGTTGTTGGAAGACACCTGGGTGTTCGGGAACCTGCTCCTTACTGTACCGAGATTGGTGCCTGAAGTGAAGAGCATGTCGTAGGTATCTCCGTATGTCGAGTGCATCGTGGTCTTGAACTCGGGAGCATAATATGCGTCTGACTTGACGCTGTAGGTAAAGCCGGGAGTATTGTCAGGCTGATATACCGCAGGAGTGGCGACCGTATTGCCGGACTTGTCGACATATCTCACTCCGGCAGAGTAGGTCTCTACCTTCGAGATGTCGCCTGCGAATACATAGGCTGTTGCCACGTCTTCAGGGAGAGTGAAGAGGACCCTGCCGGTCTTGTCGATGCAGAGAGGAGTCTCGCCCGGAGCGATGACGTATGCCTTGTCCTCGAAGAAAGTGGTTCCGTCAAGATAGTCGGCGGTGACCCTGAAAAGGCCGTCGGTGCCGATGTAACCAACCTTGCCGTT
>JAFYZI010000211.1 GCA_017548725.1 Bacteroidales bacterium | reverse complement strand
CAGCAATGGCCCACGGCTTCATGGGAATGGAGGGACAATTTCGCGCAGCGGCTCAAGGAATACACCGAAGGTCTGTTCTGGTTTGCCGCCAATGACGAGGCTGTGCCGGAGAGTTTCCGGAAGGAGGTACAGACCTGGGGCTATGCTGCCGACGAATACACTGACAACGACAACTTTCCCAGACAGGTCTATGTCCGGGAAGGCCGCCGCTTCGAAGGCATGTATTTCTTTACCGCCAATGATGCTGAGGAACCGTACGAAAGAGGTCCTGTCCACCGCGATGCCGTCACGGCCAGCCACTACGCCCTCGACTCGCATGCCCACCACAAGCGCGAGCAGGGGAGGATCCATCTGGACGGCTTTCTGTCATATCCGACAGAGGTTTACAATGTGCCCTACGGCGTCATAGTTCCGAAAGATGTTGCAAACCTGCTGCTTCCCGTGCCGGTTTCAGGTTCCCACATAGGGTTCTCGACGCTCAGGATGGAGCCTTGCTGGATGGCTCTTGGGCAGGCTGCAGGCACAGCTGCGGCGCTCGCTATACAGGACAGCATTTCCGTGCAGAATGTTCCGATTCTTCAGCTTCAGGACGAACTGCTGCGGCAGGGTGTCACCCTCGTCTACATGCCCGGGCATTCACCTAGGGACGACGATTTCATAGCGCTCCAGAAAGAAGCCCTCTCCAAAGCATCGGAGTACGGGAATTAGGAGCTATTAGGCAGAATTTTGCTAACTTAGCGCAAACCATTTTGAACTTCACAATGAAATTGCGCTTAAGTATACTTCTTGCTGTCATGCTGCTGCCTGTAGCATGCACGTTAGACCCAATGGTCGTAAAGACCGATGCAGGATATGTCAAAGGTTTCGACCACGAAGGTTCGATCGGCTTTCTGGGCATTCCTTATGCCTCCGTAGAGCGTTTCATGCCGCCGAAACCGGTGGTGCCGTGGGACACAGTCATGGTCTGCGACCACTGGGGCCCGCAGGCGATGCAGAACACTTCCGGCCGCAAGCTGTCCGAAGCTGAGATGTCCGAGAAGAACTCCTGTGTGCTCAATGTGTGGACCACCGACTTCAAGGCCTCAAAGCCGGTAATGGTGTGGCTGCACGGCGGCGGTTTCGACTCCGGCACTTCGGCCTGGGATCCCGGTATGCATCTGGCCCAGAAAGATGTGGTGGTAGTGAGTGTAAATCACCGTCTTAACATTCTCGGTTTCCTCGATCTTTCGGCTGCAAGTCCGGACTATAAGTATTCCGGCAATGTGGGTATGATGGACGTAGTCCAGGCCCTGCAGTGGGTTCAGAAGAACATCAGCAAGTTCGGCGGCGACCCCGGCAATGTCACCATCTTCGGTGAGTCGGGTGGCGGCGGAAAGGTCGGTACGCTTCTCTGCATGCCGTCGGCAAAAGGACTTTTCCATAAAGCCATAATAATGAGCGGTACCATCCTCAACGTCAATAACAAGGCTATGACGGAAGAACTTGGCCTGGCTGTGATGAAGGAGCTGGGCATAGATGCGGCTCATATCGAGAAGATGAAAGATGTGCCGTATGAACAGCTTTATGCGGCCGGTCAGCGGGCTATGGCAGCCAGCATCGGCACCCGCAGGCCCGGCACTCCGATGATGTGGGGCTTCGGCCCGACTCCGGACGGCGAGGTGCTTCTTCAGCAGCCTTTCCAGGACGGCTTTGCCGACATATCCAATGACGTCCCGATCCTGATCGGCACCACATTCAACGAGCTGCAACGTCTGAGTTACAACCGCGAATTGACTCTCCAGGAGGCCCGTAGGGAACTTACTAACAATTTTGAGCAGGAGACCGACGATTATATCAAGGCCTTCGCCAAGGCATGGCCCGACTTCACTCCGCAGGACCTGCTGAGCATCGACTGGCTGTTCCGTCCCAAGACCATCATCACCGCTGATGCAATCGCCGAGACCCGCAATGCCAAAACATGGATGTACATGTTCACTTGGCGATCTCCCGTCAGCAAGGCAAGTGTCCACGGCAATGAGCTGAAGTTCTGCTTCGATAACCTTCGTCCGGGCGATTCCGACCTTCCTGACCCCACCGAGGCTGATTATGACCTGGCCGACCTGATGAGCGACATCTGGGCTCAGTTCGCCACCACCGGCGATCCCAACGTACCGTCACTGCCCAGACATTGGGAGCCCTACACGCCGGCCAACGGCGAGCTGCTGGAACTGAACTACAATGTACGCTTCCTCAACAACCCTGACCGCGAACTCGAGAAAATCATCAACCGTCATTGCTTCAAACAGCTTGACAGCTTCAGGAAGAGACAGCAATCTAAATAAATACTGCGATGGAAGAACCTGTTCTCAACAGTCACAACAAAGAAGAATATCCGCCGATGCACACGGCGGAGCATATCCTGAATGCTACGATGGTCCGTATGTTCGGCTGCCCGCGTTCTCGCAACGCCCACATCGAGCGCAAGAAGTCGAAGTGCGATTATGAGCTGGATCAGGCACCCACGGACGGACAGGTAGCTGAGATAGAGAAGGCTGTCAACGAGGTTATCTCCCGTAACCTGGACGTTACTATTGAGTTCGTGCCGCTGGCTGAGGCTGCATCTATCGTTGATCTCAGCAAGCTGCCGGAAGATGTATCACAGACTCTTCGTATCGTCCGTGTCGGAGACTACGACGCATGTGCCTGCATCGGCGCTCATGTTAAGAACACATCGGAAATCGGAACCTTCAAGATTCTAAGCCACGACTTCGAAAACGGCCGGTGGAGAGTGCGCTGGAAGGTGACGGGAGAAGTGAATTATTAGTATTTTTGTCCAATAATCTTGAACCATGAAAAAGTTTTCCATTTTCTTGCTGGCGCTAGTTTCGACTGTCGTGGTTGCTTGCTCCGGAAAAGATGTCAAATATGTAGTGAAAGGTGTTGGTGCTCCGGCATCGGGTATGATCGTATATCTGATTGACGGGATATCATCTACTGTCATAAACAGCACTGTTATCGCTGACGGCGGCTTCGAGATGAAAGGTAAAGCCGAGAAAGACGCTCTCCTTGCAGTGAAAATCGGCAATGCGGATCATGTCATCTGGTTGTTCAATGACGGCAAGCCTGTCAAGATAAACGTTGCTGACGAGAGCATGACCGGCTCCGCACTCAACAACAAGCTGAGTGAATGCTGCAGAAAGAACAATGTGGCCAATAAGGAACTTTTCGACATGACAAATGAATTCCTTGCCCTGCCGGCAAATCAGCAGAGAGCCCGCATGCAGGAGTTCATCCCGAAGTATAATGAAGCTGTCTCGAAATATACTGATATCTGCATGGGGCTGATAGAGGAGAACATGGACAATATCATCCCTGTGGCGTTGTTTCCCTATGTGGCTTCTTATCTCGACGCGGCGAAACTGAATGAACTGTTAGATTCAGACGCCCCCTTCGCAAAGCATCCCTATACTGTCAACTACAGGTTATATCTCGATGACACAGATGTAATGGCTGGTGATTATGAGTTGCGCAAGCAGGCCATAGTCGGCAGGAAATTCATCGACCTTGAAGAAGCCGACACTGACGGAGTCAATCACAAGCTCAGCGAATACGTCGGCAAGGGCAACTGGGTCCTGATCGATTTCTGGGCTTCATGGTGCGGCCCCTGCAAGACGGAGATGCCTAATGTCGTCGAAGCATATAAGAAATATCATGACAAGTATGGCTTCAACGTCGTGAGCCTGTCTTTCGACAGGGACAAGGAAGCGTGGAAGAAGGCCATCGTCAGCTGGAACATGCCATGGATCCATCTTTCCGACCTTAAGTACTGGGATACGGCTGCGGCCGGCATCTATAATGTGGATTCTATCCCCGACAACCTGCTTGTGGATCCGCAAGGCAATATCGTTGCCCGCGGCCTCCGCGGCCAGGCCCTTGCAGACAAACTCGCCGAGATATTCGGGCAATAAGTGACAATGCCGTTACAGCGGCCTTACCGGAACCGCCTCCCAGCCAAAATCTTTATAGAAGTTGACGGGAAGATGATGGTTTGCTACGTATAATTCCACAGCCTCCCTGCGGATCTGTTCCCTCCTCACATCATCTGAGTTGGCAGCCTGGAACGCATCGAACCTCTTTCCGAAGATGCGTTTTGCGGTAGGAAGGTATCTCGTGCCGTCTTCGACAGCATCGAATGCTGTAACTACATAGCGCCCGTCCGGACTCTGCCTTATATGCATCTTTCCGGGATGGCTCCCTCCGGAGACAGTCATCAGCGTATTGCCTTCGATATCGTAGTTGAATACCCAGAAATCCCCTGAAACCTGTATTTCATTCTTGTTGCTTTCGTCGATTGAAATGAATGTGTGGAAAGGAATGCAGACGTCTCCTTCGCGATACTGAGGTGCGATGGTTTCAGTGAAGTATCTGTCAATGGCAGCATATATTCCGAATTCCTTGCGTGCCTTGTCCATCTGCTCGCGGTAAGCAGGGCTGGTCTGCAGCAGGGAGTATCCGATGCTGGCGGCAGGACGGCTAGCATCGACGTCGCTCTGCCAGTGGGCGCCCATGATGACGCGGCTCTCACCATAGTCCCAGCCCCGGGCATACAGTTCATTTGCTGCAGCAGGATTGATCTCGGAAAGGAGGAGGGCGGCGCCCCAGCCACGGATAGTGTGGCCGGAAGGGTAGGAGCCTTCTCCGCTCAGCTCTGCTTCATCCCATATCAGATAAGTATGTTCGTTGAAACGCTCGAAAGGACGCTTCCTCATGAAATGCGCCTTGGGGCGGATGCGGATAAGCTCGATAGTGCTTATGCCGCGCATGAAGGCATTATATATCTCGGGGGTTGTCTCCTTGTCGATCTTCATTCCGAAGGGCACGCTGAAAATTGCAGCCAGTGTGTCCAGGTCCCAGATAGCGTCCCGTACTGCGACGGCGACCCGCTCAGGATCCGATCGCATGGTCTTGCCCCACATATACCGCAT
>JAFYZI010000210.1 GCA_017548725.1 Bacteroidales bacterium | reverse complement strand
TTCAGGCTCGATGCTGTCCTCTGGATATACCAGAAGCAGACTGCCGCCAACCAGCGCTTCCTTCAGCAGTGGTACGACCACTGCAACGCCACTTATAAAGCTGCCGGCCATAGCGGCGACATCTTCATGGTGGGCGAGGCCTGGGAAGGCCACGGCACTGAAAAACTCTATTACAAAGGCCTTCAGTCCAACTTCGAATTTGACTACGGCTACAAGCTGCGCGACATGTTGAACAATCAGAACACTTCCGGCTTCGTGGCCGCCGTTTCAAATTATGTCAGCGACCATACCGCCCAGAGACCCGATGCTATAACATCATTCTTCCTGAGCAACCACGACCAGAACCGCTTCGGCAGCGAAATTGGCAAGAATGTGGCCAAGATGAAACAGGCCGGGGCCATCCTGCTCTCAGGCCCGGGCAAGCCATTCATCTACCAGGGCGAGGAACTCGGCTACTACGGAGTGAAAGACAATGGCGACGAATACGTCCGCACCCCTATCATGTGGGACAAGGCCGGAAAGGACTGCGCGAAGAAAGGCGTGAACAACAAGGTGGACAACAACATGCTCACCGCAGCCATCTCCGTCGAGAGCCAGTCGGCCGACGAGAATTCCATACTTAATGTCTATGAAACATGGAGCCGCCTTCGCAACACCTATCCCGCACTGGCCGAAGGCAGCATCAGTTCAGCCAGCATCAGCGGCAAAACCATAGCCGCCTGGTATATGACCGCCGGCAGCCAGAAACTGCTTGTAATCCACAATGTGGGTGCAGCTTCGGTAATAGTTTCAGTGTCCGATGACATGTCGAATCCCGTAGCTCTGCTTGGCACAGCCTCAGTCAAGGGCAATTCCCTCACCCTCGGCCCCAATTCATCAGTAGTATTTGAAATAAAATAGTCCGGATATGATAAAGAAATTCTTTTTACTCGCGGGCGTCGCAGCCCTGCTGCTTTCCTGCTCGCAGGCAGATTACTCCGCAGTGCCTGAGGCCACATACGACCAGGTGCAGAGGGTGGAACCCCTCAGCTGGTGGACAGGGATGACCACCGACCTGCAGCTCATGGTACAGGGTCCCGCCATCTCCGAATATGACGTAGCGGTTGAAGGCAAAGGCCTGGCCGTGAAGGCCGTCCACAAGGCCGACAGCCCCAATTTCATCTTTGTCGACATGGCTGTCAAGGCTCCCGGCGAATACAATCTCGTGTTCACCCGCGGCGACGAGAGTTTCAAATACCCTTATATTATCCGCGAGCGCGAAAAAGGCAGCCGCAACCGCGAGAGCTTCACCACCGCCGACATGATATACCTCATCATGCCCGACCGCTTCTCATCGGCCTTCATGGACAATGACGAGCAGTGGCAGGGCGGCGAGTATTTCGACGGCAGCGCCCGCCCCTGGGTAGTGCCTGACACTCCGGACGAGGTGAACCGCGCCGACGCAGTAGCCCGCCACGGAGGAGACATCCAGGGCATCATGAACCATCTGGACTACATAGCAGAGCTCGGAGCCACCGCTATCTGGTGCACTCCCCTGCTGCTCGACAACCAGGAACACGAATCTTATCACGGCTATGCCTGCGCCGATTATTATCACATCGACCCTCGCTTCGGCGACAACGAGCTCTACAAGAGTTTCGTGGAGGCTGCCCATCAGCACGGCATCAAAGTCATCATGGACATAGTCACCAACCACTGCGGCACAGCTCACTGGTGGATGCAGGATGCTCCTTTCAAGGACTGGTACCACAGCGCAGAGCCTTACACCCAGATGAACGCCCTCTTCTCGGTCTATATGGACCCCAACGCTTCGGTCCGCGACCGCGAGCGCCAGGAGAGCGGCTGGTTCGTACCCTCTATGCCCGACATGAACCTCGACAATCCCTACGTGCTGAAGTATTTCCAGCAGTGGGCAGTGTGGTGGGTAGAATACGCCGGTCTGGACGGCCTGCGCGTCGACACCTATCCTTACAACGAGCCCGTGCCCATGTCGCAGTGGTGCAAGGCTGTCACCGACGAATATCCCAACATGAACATAGTCGGCGAGTGCTGGGACAGGAATATCCCTCAGCTGGCCTATTGGCAGAAGGACAACCCCAACGTGGACGGTTTCAATTCCAACCTGCCGTCCATCATGGACTTCCCTCTGGAGAGCGCGATCAAGACCGCCCTCTGCGAAGATTATGTCAATTGGGACGAGGGTATGACCCGCATTTATACCGTCATCGCCCAGGACTTCGCATACAAGGACCTGAGCCACATGATGACCTTCTTCGCCAACCACGACCACGCCCGCACCGGTGACGTGCTGCGCGAGGATCCCGCCCGCATGAAGCTGGCCATCACCCTTCTGGCAACGCTGCGAGGCATCCCCCAGCTCTACTACGGCGACGAGATGATGTTCCTCGAGCGCAAGGACGTGCCGAGCCATGACGGTGCCAAGCGCATCGACTTCCCGGGAGGCTGGGAAGACGACGCAGTCAACCTCTTTGACGAGGAAGGACGCGCCTATGCCCCGCGCATCTACGAGAACGCCGACAACCTGCACGACTACACCGCCACCCTCTTCAACTGGCGCAAAGGCTGCAAGGCTGTCCAGGATGGCAAGACCCTGCACTTCCTGTCCCGCGCCAACGTCGGAGCCAGCAACATCACCGACAACACCTACGCTTTCTTCCGCTACACCGACACCGATGCGGTGTTCGTATATATCAACAATACCTTCGAGCCGCGCGCCCTCGACTGGAACCACTATCGTGAGTTCGTCGAAGGTCCCGTCACCGGCGTCAACGTCATCACCGGCGAAGCCACGACCCTGCAGGACGGTCTGACAGTTCCTGCCAAGAGCGCCCTTGTAGTGGAATTCAGCAGATGACAAGAAGGATTGCCATATCGCTCGCACTCGTCGCCGCACTGCTCTGCAGTGTGGTCAGCAGTGCCGCAACCCCCGCCAGGAGCGAAAGGCTCCTGCGCGACTGGACCTTCAACGGCAGCCAGAAGGTGCGCATCCCCCACGACTGGGCCATCGCAGGCCCCTTCAACGGCAGTTATGACTTCCAGACGGTGGCCGTAACGCAGAACGGAGAGACCGAAGCTACAGCCAAGACCGGCCGTACGGGAGGCCTTCCATGGATCGGCGAGGGCAGCTATGAATGCAGCGTCGACATCGACAAGGTTGCCGGGAAGAAATGGACCCTGCTGTTCGACGGAGCCATGAGCGACGCCCGGGTTTATGTGAACGGCGAGCTCGCCGGACAGTGGCCCTACGGCTACAATTCTTTCTACTTCGACATAACAGACTTCGTGAAGGACGGAGCCAATACCATCAAGGTCCTGCTCAATAATCTTCCCGAGAGTTCCCGCTGGTATCCTGGCGCCGG
>JAFYZI010000209.1 GCA_017548725.1 Bacteroidales bacterium | reverse complement strand
CTATCTCGTCCCCCTTGAAGCGCAGCATCGCGGTGCCGAAATTCTTGAAGAGCGATACTTTGGAGCGTACGCGCTTGCCCACGGCGGTGGCCAGGTCCATGCCGCTGCCCTCGACGACTATGTCTATGTCGTTGCCCGGGCGGCCCAGGAAGCAGTCGCGCACGTAACCGCCTATGACGAAGGCCCGCACGCCCAGCTTGGCTGCTTCTTCGGACACTATTCCGAATATGGGCTTGTCAAGGAAGCCTTCAGTCTGAACACAAGTCATCGTACGAAGGTATTCTGTCAACAAACTGCCCTTTGTGGGCGATGAAAGTCTGTTTTCCGTTAGTAATCATTATCCAAGGCGCCCCCATTACCATATTATAGCGCAATGCCTGCTCCAGCACGGCTGAACTGAGTTCGACGTCCGGCTTCTTGCATTCCACCACCGCCACGGTGGAGGTGTCTTTTCCGAATATCAGGATGTCAGCCCTGTATTTCTTCTTGGAAGAGCCGAATGTGAAGGCCACCTCGCTGCGCATCATATGCTCAGGAACGCCCATCTCGCGTTCCAGCACGCCTATGAACCACTGGCGCACCTCCTCCTCCGGAGTCAGCGCCACCTCCTTCTTGCGCAGCGGATCCCACACCGTCTTTTCCATACCACAAAGATACTAAAAAAGGACAAACCACAATTATTGATTCGGAGCGAAGCGACCCAGGGAGTCGGAGGGGAACGCCCCTCAGTCCCTTGAGGGAGATGTCGCGCCAGCGACAGAGGGTGACGAAGGAGGCCTGCTTGCAGGCCGCGCGAAAGCGCGAGGGGTCAGGGGGCCGTGCCCCCTGTGATAAAGCGGCGAAGCCGCTGAGTCCGCCCATCTCCAGTCAAACGAAAAGAAGGAAGCCTGAGCTTCCTTCTTTTCGTGGAGATGGGCGGACTCGAACCGCCGTCCAAACAAAGCACCAACCAGCTTTCTACACGCTTATCCTCCCTTTGATTGTCGGCGACGCACTGCCGGGCGGCAGGCCATGCGAAGCGTATCCTCTGAATCTTGGCGGGCTTTAGAGACATCCACCCGTGCAGGAATTGCCTGATGATATCCCGAACTCCGGAGCGACATTCCAAGACCCCGGCGGGATACTCGTCAACTGGTCCTAGACCAGTCGATTAAGGAGTCGAGCTTAGCTCAAGACTACGCAGCGAGTGCAAAGTTGTTGTTGCCAGTTATGGCTTGAGGTCTGAGATTTACGAGAGGGGCCACGACTCTCGGCGTGCTTACCGGCCAATGTCATTTGCTGTCAAAACCAAAACATCCCCATTGAACGGTACCTTGCAAAGATGCAAAAAATACTCTGATTGTTGCGTCGGCTATGAAAGTTATTTCGTAAATTTGAAGGAATCTGTACACAAATAATGACAAAACTCATAACTATATGAAAAAACTCACCCTGATGATTGCTGCCATGCTGATATGCTTCAGCGCAGCGGCCCAGCAGTCCCTCCAGAGCCGGGCAGCCGTAAAATCCCCTGAAATCAATCCGGACAAGACCGTAACCTTCCGTCTCGTCGCCCCGAAGGCCGTGAGAGTGCAGGTTACCGGCGACTTCCTCCCTGCCGGCCAGAATGGTGCGCAAGGAGTCGCAGACCTCGTCGAGACCGACGGCGTGTGGGCATACACCACCGAGAAACCCCTCGATCCGGAGCTCTATTTCTATAACTTCATCGTTGACGGCCTGAAGATCAACGACCCCAACAACGTCCACATGATCCGCGACGTGGCCAACGTTTTCAACGTATTCCTGATCGACGGAGGTCGCGCAGACCTCTATAAAGTCAACGACGTTCCCCACGGCACCGTAGCCCGCGTATGGTACGACAGCCCTGTTGTCGGTTTCGACCGCCGTCTTACCATCTACACCCCTCCGGGATACG
The DNA here is from genome assembly GCA_017548725.1 of Bacteroidales bacterium. Taxonomy (GTDB): domain Bacteria; phylum Bacteroidota; class Bacteroidia; order Bacteroidales; family UBA932; genus Equibacterium. The sequence goes on along the minus strand of JAFYZI010000209.1, from coordinate 6,110 downwards.
AGCAGAACCCCAAGGCCAAATACCCCGTATTCTATCTATTCCACGGAGCCGGCGGAGATGAGGAAGCGTGGATAGCCCTCGGCCGCACAGCCCAGATCATGGACAACCTGATCGCCCAGGGCAAGGCCAAACCGATGATCGTGGTAATGACCAATGAGAACATGAACCAGGAAGCAGCCGCCGGCGAGTCTTCATTCGGTTTCACCCAGCCCAGCATGGGCGCTGGCGGAGCCTCTCGCCAGATCCCTCAGGGCGCCAACTTCGTTTCAGCCTTCCCCGACATCCAGAAATACGTCGAGAAGAACTACCGCACCATCAACAAGAAGTCTTCACGCGCAGTGGGCGGCCTTTCAATGGGCGGCTTCTACACTGTAAGCGTTTCGTCTGAATATCCCGACACATTCGACTATATGGGCGTCTTCTCAGCCGGCATGAGTCTGTCTCAGGATCCCGCCGAAAGAGCCAAGACCGAAGAGAAGCTCGCAATCCAGTTCTCGAAGAAACCCAAACTCTACTGGATCGCCATCGGACGCACCGACTTCCTCTACGACTCCACCAAGAGCATGAGGGCATACTTCGACGAGAAAGGCTACCCCTATAAATATTACGAGAGCGGCGATGGCCACATCTGGCGCAACTGGCGCATCTACCTCACCGAGTACGCCCCTCTCCTCTTCCAGGACTAATTACTAACCAAAACTATAATAAACATGAACAAAGACATCAGCAGAAGAGACTTCCTCCAGAAGAGCGCTCTCGCAACGGCAGGCGCAGTTCTGGCATCCTCACCCCTGTTGGCCAGGAATGCAGCTGAAGTTGCAGAAGAAATGGCGCAGCAGGTGCGCAGACCGTCAGCCAATGACAGACTGAACGTAGTCGGAGTAGGTATCGGAGGCCGCGGAGGCGCCGACATCGACGGACTGGCAAAAACCGAGAACATCATCGGCCTTTGCGACGTTGACTGGGATTATGCAGCCCCCAAATTCAAACAGTATCCCGACGCCAAGAAGTTCAAAGACTACCGCGAGATGTTCGACAAACTCGGCAAAGACATTGACGCTGTAGTTGTCGGAACAGCCGACCACACCCACGCAGTGATCTCTGCACAGGCCCTCGAGATGGGCTGGCACGTATACTGCGAGAAACCCCTCACCCACACCGTTTACGAGACCAGGCTCCTCACTAAGCTTGCCGCCAAGAACAAAGTTGCAACACAGATGGGTAACCAGGGTGCATCAGGCGACGGCGTACGCAAGATCTGCGAAGCCATCTGGACAGGCATGATCGGAGAAGTCACAAGAGTCGATGCATTCACCGACCGTCCGATCTGGCCCCAGGGACTCGAGACACCCACCAAGGTCGACAAAGTTCCGAAGACTCTCGACTGGAACCTCTTCCTCGGCCCGGCCAAATTCCGTCCCTACAACTCAATCTATCACCCCTGGAACTGGCGCGGCTGGTGGGACTTCGGTACCGGAGCCCTCGGAGACATGGCCTGCCACATCATGCAGCCCATCGTACAGGCCCTCAACCTCAAATACCCGACCGCAGTACAGGGAAGCTCTAACTGCCTGATGGTAGACTGCGCTCCCGACTCACAGGTCGTTCACTTCAAGTTCCCGGCCCGCGACAACATGCCGAAGGTTTCAATGCCGGCAGTTGACGTTACATGGTATGACGGCGGCTTGCTGCCCGAATATCCTGAAGGATGGCCCGAAGGAAAAGACATGAACGACGGCGGCGGCGCCTGCGTATTCTACGGCACCAAGGATATCCTGATTTGCGGCTGCTACGGACGCAACCCCTGGCTGCTCTCAGGCCGTGAACTTCCCGAGCCCACAATGACCAGGAAGATCCCCAACCAGGACCACCACCTCGACTTCGCACGCGCCTGCAAGGAATCTCCCGCAAGCCGCGTAAAGACCGTATCTGACTTCGAATTCGCAGGTCCTCTGAATGAAATGGTTGTAATGGGCGTCCTCGCAGTACGTCTGCAGGGCCTCAACCGCGAGCTCCTCTGGGACGGCGAGAAGATGGAATTCACCAACATCAAACCGGACGACACCATCAGGATGAAAGTAAAGGACGGCTTCACCATCACCGCCGGCCACCCTTCATTCAACAACGAATACACAGATCCGCAGAATGCCCAGGCCTTCGCAGCCGAGCTTATCCGCCACACTTACCACAACGGCTACTCACTCCCTGACATGCCCAAATAAAAAACGACCATCATGAAAAGAATATTAGCAATAGCATTATTAGTAATGACAGTGGTGTCCCTGACTTCCTGCAAGAACAAAAAGAAAGCTGCGGATGCTGACGACCCCAATGTAATCGTACTCTTCGACGGCAGCAGCACTGACGGCTGGCGCGGCTACGACAAGACCACCCTCCCCACCGCATGGACCATCGAGGACGGCTGCCTCAAGATCAACGGCAGCGGTAACGGCGAGGCCGGCGCAAAGGACGGCGGCGACATCATCTATGACCGCAAATTCAAGAACTTCGAGCTGACCTTCGAATGGAAGGTAGGCAAAGGTTCCAACTCCGGCGTCTTCTATCTGGCGCAGGAAGTTCCCGGCGAGCCCATCTATATCTCAGCTCCTGAATATCAGATCCTCGACAACGCTAACCACCCGGACGCCAAACTCGGAGTCGACGGCAACCGCCAGTCAGCTTCCCTGTACGACATGATTCCCGCCAAACCTCAGAACGCTAAACCCTGGGGCGAGTGGAACACCGGCAAGATCATGGTTTACAAGGGCACTGTTGTTCACTACCAGAACGGCCAGAACGTTCTCGAGTATCACCTCTGGACTCCTCAGTGGAAAGAGTTGCTCGACAAGAGCAAGTTCAGCAAGGAAGCATGGCCGCTGGCATACGACCTGCTCATCAACTGCGGCGGCGACGAGCATGAAGGTTACATCGGCCTCCAGGACCACGGCGATGACGTATGGTACAGGAACATCAAGATCAAAATCCTCGACTGATGAAGAAGCTGTATCTGATATTGGCAATTGCTGCCGTATCGTTGCTGGCTGTAGCCTGCAAGAAGGACAAACCTAACGACAACCTCGGCCTGCAGCTCTACTCTATCAGGGCGGAATGCAGCAAAGACATCGCCACTGCCCTCCAGGGCACGGCCGAAGCCGGCTACAAGATTGTCGAGGCAGCTTCCTACAACCAGGGCGAGGGCACCTTCTACGGCATGGCACCCAAGGCGTTCGCAGACCTCTGCGCGTCGAAGGGCCTGAACTTCCTGTCTTCACACACCAACGGCCCGGACCCCAACACCACCCCGATGGAGGAATGCCTGGCATGGTGGAAGAAGACCATAGCCGACCATAAGGCCGCAGGCTGCAAGTACATCGTGCAGCCGTCCATGCCCCGCACTGCCTACGAGTCTCTCGAAGGCCTCCTGAAATATTGCGAGCTGTTCAACCAGGTTGGCGCAATGTGCAAGGAGCAGGGCGTCCTCTTCGGCTATCACAACCACAACCGCGAGTTCGAGACCATATTCGACGTCAACGGCACACAGACCAGGCTCTACGACGTGATGCTGGCAAACTGCAAGCCCGAGAACGTGTTCTTCGAGATCGACCTCTTCTGGATTTATCGCGGCGGCGGAGACCCTATCGAGTATTTCAAGGCCAACCCGGGCAGGTTCCTGCTCTGGCACGTCAAGGATGACCTCGAGGTGGGTTACTCCGGCAAGATCGATTTCCCCGAGATCTACAAGCACGCATCCCTTGCAGGCATGCAGTACCAGATCATCGAGCAGGAAGCTTTCGGCGAGGGTATCGACCCTTATACGAGCATCAAGATGTCCTGCGACTACGTGAAGACGCTGCGTCCCGAATAGGAAACTGCAGTGGCTCAATGGCAGAAGCCTGACGGAAACTGACCCGTCAGGCTTCTTCTTTTTACAGATATTCATTACATTTGGGGTCAAATTTTCAAAAAAATGACACGCAAATCCAATTTCATCGCAGCTGCAGCCATCTGCCTCGTGCTTCTGAGCGGCTGCAAGGGCGCTGATATCAAGACCCGTACATACGATTTCCAAAATACCGGCGAACGTTCTGACTTCAGCTTTTTGCTGGAACTTCCAGTTTCTACGAAAGGTGCTGCCGGAGAGATCCGCAGCCAGCTCATAGACATAATGGACCGCCAGCTGTCTTCAATCGGCTTGTACGACGGAGGCCGCATGTTCCCCAAATATGACGGTGACATGTCAAACACCGAAGCGCTGGTGGAATACTACAGCACCAACGGCGGCGATGCTATTGAAACCCACGCCATGGATTTTTACAATGAGGTGAAACAGTACATGGAGGATGCGGACGAAGAAGAGAATATGGATTACATCCCCCGCTGCGAATATGACTTCACGCTGGCGAAAGTGTACGAGTCGTTCAATTACATTGTCTTCCTTTCTGAAGATTTCAACTACATGGGCGGCGCCCACGGCGGCGTAACCGGTATGGGCGACATCACATTCGACAAACGCAACGGCAAGATATTCGACAATTTCCTCAAGGCTGACGCCCTGGAGCAGATGCAAGGCCTGATTGAAAAAGGTCTGGCAGAGTATTTCGAAGAGCCTGACGGCGGTGACGCTGCAGCAAGCGTCCGCGAACATCTCTTCCTCGATGAAGGCGACACGACTATCCCCTTCCCTGCCTGGACTCCGTCTCCGGACAAATACGGCCTGAACTTCACCTACCAGCAGTACGAGATTGCCGCCTACGCCATGGGAATGCCTTCGTTCACAATCCCCTATGACGAAGTGAAGCCGTTCCTCACTCCGGAAGCCATAGAGCTTCTGAACCTGAAATAATCTACACCTGGCATATTATTGATGAAGCAGAAAAACTACCCGATCTATAAAACCACCTTTATAGACGACATGCGCTCCCTTGTGGAGGAAGCTGCTGAAAATTTCCCTGACAAGACAGCAATTTCATACAAGGAAAATCCCAACGATAAAGAAGTAAAAAAGATATCATTCCCCCAGTGGAGAGACGACGTGAGAAGTCTGGGCACCGCCCTTATCTCCAAGGGATTCAGAGAGAAGAACATCGCCCTTATAGGTGAGAACTCTTACGGCTGGTGCTGTTCTTTCTTTGCTATTATGGCCTGCGGCTCGGTCGTAGTCCCTATCGACAAGGACCTTGCGGTCGAAGACATTCAGGGCATCATCGACGCCACGACCTGCGAAGCCATTATCTTCGGCAAGACCGCCGAGAGCAAACTGGCCGAGATGCTGGCAGGCAGCTTCCCTAAGTCTGTAGGAACCATGATAGCGATTGCTGACCGCTGCGGCCTGGAGAAGGAGCAGCTCGGCAAGGTAGAGCTCCTGACTCTCAGCAGCATCGAGGCCGAGGGCGCCGCCCTCTACGAAGGCGGAGACCGCTCTTACTACGACTACAAGATCGACCCGCGCAAGCTTGCTTCGATTGTCTATACCTCCGGCACTACCGGAAAAGGCAAGGGAGTCATGCTCTCACAAGCCAACATAGGGCTGGACATGACCCTCGGCATGTATAACTTCGACATCACACGCAAGACCCTGCATGTGCTCCCGCCCCACCACACTTTCGGCTCTACGGTCAATTACGTCGGCCACCTGTCGCAGGGCTGCGAAGTCTACATCTCCAGCGGCCTGAAGTATGTCAGCGACGAGATTCGCGAGCAGCAGCCTACACACCTTATCCTTGTCCCCGCCTTCCTGGAAGTAATGAACAAGAAGATCTGGTCTTCAGCACGCCAGAGCCACAAGGAAGGTCTTCTGAAGGCCATGATGGGCCTGAGCAACTTCCTTCGCAAATGCGGCATCGACATCCGCCGCAAGCTGTTCAAGAGCGTCCTGGCAGCCTTCGGAGGCAAGCTGGAGCTGATAATCTGCGGCGGCGCTAAGCTCGACGAAGACATCATCCGCACTTTCGACTCCCTGGGTGTAACAATCCTCAACGGCTACGGCATCACCGAGTGCGCTCCGCTGATCTCGGCCAACCGCAACCGCTATCAGAAGGCCGGCAGCGTCGGCACCCCTATCCTGGCCTGCCGCGTCAAGATCGACAATCCCGACGAGAACGGCGAGGGCG
>JAFYZI010000208.1 GCA_017548725.1 Bacteroidales bacterium | reverse complement strand
TCCTTGTCCTTGCGGGTCAGCTCATGCTTCTTGATGGCTCCGCTCATGTAATCCTCGACATTGGCGCAGACCACGAGGCCGTACTGGGTGCGGTCGCCCATCGTCTGGGCATAGACATAGTAATTCTCCTTCTCATCCTGCACAAGCCAGCCTCTCTGCTGCCAGAGCTTGAAATTCTCCACGGCCTTTTCATAAACAGCCGGGTCTTTCTCATCAAGGATAGGGTCGAAATCTATTTCGGGTTTGATGATGTGAAGCAGAGACTTCTCCCCTGCTTCGGCTTTGGCCTCTTCGGAAGACAGCACGTCATACGGACGGCTCGCCACTTCCTTTACGATGGCCTTGGGAGGCCTGATTGCGGCGAAGGGTTTTACTTTTACCATTCCTGAAAAAACTGTTTAGAACCTGTTCAGCTGGAAACGGGTGTTACCTGTAGCGAAAAAGTCGCAGATCCGGCGGGCAGCTGCAAGACCGGCGTTGATATTGGCCTCAGAGGTCTGGGCACCCATCTTCTTGGGAGTTGCGAACACGCGTACGCCGAACTTCTCGTTCAGCTCGGCCTGGTTGTCGGCGGCGATGTCGGTGATGTACTTGAGGTCTTCACGCTCGGTGAGAACCTTTACAAGCTCAGCTTCGTTGATGACTTCCTTGCGGGCGGTGTTGACCAGGCAGCCTCCCTTCGGCATGCGGCTCAGCAGAGCGTAGCCGATGGAACCTTTGGTCTGCGGAGTAACAGGGATATGCAGGGAGATGAAGTTGCTGCTGCTGTAGAGCTCTTCGAGAGAAGAAGCCACCTTGACGCCGTCAGCCTCGATCTTCTCGGCGGGGATGAACGGGTCGAAGGCCATGATTTCCATGCCGAAGCCCTTGGCGATATTGGCCACCAGACGGCCCACGTTGCCATAAGCCTGCACGCCGAGGGTCTTGCCCTTCAGCTCGCTGCCGGTGGCGGGGGTATACTGGTTGCGCGACATATAGACCATGAAGCTGACTGCCAGCTCGGCCACTGCGTTGGAATTCTGGCCGGGGGTGTTCATTGCAACCACCTTCGCTGCGCTGAGAGCATCGAGGTCGAGGTTGTCATAACCTGCGCCGGCCCTTACGACTATCTTGAGTTTCTTGGCTGCGTTGACTACGTCAGCGGTAACCTTGTCGGAGCGGACGATAAGAGCGTCAGCGTCCTTGACTGCCTTGAGCAGATCTTTGCTGTCGGTATATTTTTCGAGGAGAGCGAGTTCGTGGCCGGCGGCCTCGACAATTTCACGGATACCCTTCACGGCAACGCCGGCGAAAGGTTTCTCAGTTGCTACCAATACTTTCATTTCAACAATCTGTTATTTGTGTTCAGCTTCGAATTCCTGCATGCAGGCGATGAGGGCGTCTACAGCCTCCATCGGGCAGGCGTTGTAGATAGATGCGCGGAAACCGCCGACTGAGCGGTGGCCCTTGATGCCGACCATGCCGCGGCCCTGGGCGAAAGCGAGGAACTCGTCCTGAAGAGCTTCCCTGCCCTCTGCCATCACGAAGCAAACGTTCATGATAGAGCGGTCTTCCTTGGCAGCGGTGCCGCGGAAGAGGCTGTTGCGGTCGATCTCGGCGTAGAGCTTGTCAGCTTTGGCCACGTTCATCTTGTTCATCACCTCAAGACCTCCAAGGCCCTTGAGCCATTTGAGAGTCTCGTTCATAACGAAGATCGGAAATACCGGAGGAGTATTGAACATAGAACCGCCGTCGATGTGGGTGCGGTAGTCGAGCATGGTGGGGATGTAGCGGGTCACCTTGCCAAGAGCGTCTTTGTTGACGATGGCGAAGGCCAGGCCTGCAGGACCCACGTTCTTCTGCGCACCACCATAGATGAGGGCGTACTTGCTTACGTCTACCGGACGGCTGAGGATGTCTGACGACATGTCGGCGATCAACGGAACAGGGCTGTCGATGTCATGACGGATCTCGGTGCCGTAGATGGTGTTGTTCGAAGTGATATGGAAATAATCTACATCGGTAGGGATAGTGTAGTCTTTGGGGATGTAGCAGAAAGTCTTGTCGGCGCTGGATGCGACTGCGTATGCTTCACCCAGACCTTTGGCTTCCTTGAGGGCTTTCTTTGCCCAGACGCCTGTCTCGAGATAGGCGGCCTTGTGCTCCAGGAAGTTCATTGCTACGTAAAGGAACTGCATCGATGCTCCGCCCCCGAGGAAGAGAACTTCGTAATTGTCGGGGATGTTCAGGATTTCTTTCCAGAGGCTGCGGGCCTCGTCCATCACTGCCTGCCATTCTTTAGAACGGTGAGAGATCGAAACAACCGGAACACCTGTTCCTGCAAAGTCCTTGAGGGCCTCAATGGCAGCGTCAATGGCTGGCTGCGGCAGGACGCACGGGCCGGCGGTAAAATTGTAAGCTTTCTTCATTTTATAGTTATTGTTTGCTGATTTTCTGATAGCTTGTCAGGGTTGCAAATTTATAATATTTGTGGTCTTTTCACAATAATGGCAGAGAAGATTGATGCTGCCGTTCTCCACTATTGTCATGAAGCGGGTAGCAATCTTCTGATGGTTGGTCACGCACATGGGATTGGCGCACTTTCCGATGCCTATCACCTGTTCGGGAATGGTGATCTTGCGCTTGTCAACTACCTTGTAGTCCTTGATTATATTGATGGTGGCCTGCGGGGCGACGAGGGCGATGCGGTTCAGTTCGTCATTCTCGAAATAGCGGTCTGCAATCTTGATGATGCCCTTGCGGCCGAAGCTCTTGCTGTCGAGGTTGCTGCCGATGGTGATCTGGTTGGAGCACTCGGCCAGATTGAGGATGTCCACTACCTTGAAGAGATTCTCCGAAGGAATGTGGTCGAGCACCGTTCCGTTCTCGATGGCGTTGACGATAAGTTGTCTTGCTGTCGTTTCCATGGTTGTGTCTCCTTTATTATCTGTACCCGAGCAGGCAGGCTATGATGGCCATGCGGACATACATTCCGTTCTCGGCCTGTTTGAAATAATATGCGTAAGGGGTGTCGTCCACGTCGAGGGCGATCTCGTTGATGCGGGGCAGCGGGTGGAGGATCTTCATGTTGCTGCGCACGCCGCCCAGCATGCTGGCGTCGAGCCTGTAGACATCCTTGACTTTCTCGTACTCCATAGGGTCGCTGAAGCGCTCCTGCTGCACGCGGGTCATATAGAGGATGTCGCAGTCGTTGAGATGCTCGTTGAGTGAAGTAGTCTCGCGGTATGCTATGCCGCGCTCGTCGAGGAACTGCTTGTATTCCACCGGCATCTGCAGCTCGGCCGGAGCGGTGAAGACGAAGCTCGGGTCGAAGTGGCTCATGGCCTGCAGCAGCGAGTGCACCGTACGGCCGTACTTGAGGTCACCCACCATGTTGATGGTGAGGCCGTCGAGGCGGCCTTGAGACTGGCGGATGGAGTACATGTCGAGCAGCGTCTGGCTGGGATGCTGATTGGCGCCGTCGCCCGCATTCACCACCGGCAGGTTGCTGACCTCGCTGGCATAGCGGGCAGCACCTTCGAGGGGATGGCGCATGATGATAATGTCAACGTAGTTGGAAACCATCTTGATGGTATCCTTGAGACTCTCTCCCTTGCTGATAGAGGTGTTGTCTACGTCGCTGAAGCCGATGACTCTTGCGCCGAGGCGGTTCGCAGCGGTCTCGAAGCTCAGGCGCGTGCGGGTCGAAGGCTCGAAGAACAGGCAAGCGACCACCTTGCCGTCCAGGATCTTCTGGCTTTTGTTCTTTTCCATCTCAGAAGCCACATCCAGGATGTGCAGCATCTCCTCCTTGGAAAAATCGTGGATTGAAATCAGGCTCTTTGGCATATATCTGTGTTTTTCAATAATTGCTTGAATCTGTCGATGTCCCTCAGGCGGACCGGGGCCACGATCATGCAGCGCTCGTCGAAACTCTGCTCCAGCGGAGAGATCTGAAGGTCCTTCAGCGCCTTCATCACATCGTTCATCTGGAGATAGTCGAAGCGTATCTCGAAAGTCTCGGTAGCGATTTTCTCAACTATCTGTGCGTTGGAGATGGCATCGGCCGATGCGGTCTTGTAGGCCACCGTGAGGCCGGAGGTGCCCAGCAGGATACCGCCGAAATAGCGCACTACAACTATGAGTATGTCACTCAGCTCTGCTGACAGGATCTGGCCCAGGATGGGGCGGCCAGCAGTGGACGAAGGCTCACCGTCGTCGTTGGCGCGCCACTTGTCGCCGGACAGACCGAGACGGTAGGCATAGCAGTGATGCCGTGCGTCGAAATATTCTTTCTTGAGGGAAGCGACAATGTCCTTGATCTGGGCTTCTGAAGAAACCGGATATGCGAAAGAAAGAAATTTACTCCCTTTGTCTTTATAAAGGCCTTTAGAGGGAGCTGCTATGCTCTTGTAGCTATCTGCGACCGGTTTTGTAACTGAATCCATTACTGATTGCAAAAGTAGGCTTTTATTTATATTTTTGCAAAGCCGAAACGAGCTGCGGCATACTACGATGATCTACAAATTAAGAGCAACAATTCCTTCCAGCAAGGTGTTCGTCAGGGAGTATGAAGTCCCTGCACGCATGAGTCTGTTTGATTTCAACAAATTTATAATCAACGATCTGTGTTTCTCTTCAGACCAGATCGTGGTTTACCGCGCTCTGGACGAGAAGGGCGCCATGACTGCTGTCTACGGTCTGTTCGACCTCGGTTACGGCTCTATGGACCGCGTCAACTTCAGCCAGCTGGCAGAAAGGGGGCAGAATGTGCTCCAGTTCTGCTACGACATGCACAACAACAGCTGCATCATCCTGACCATCCTCTGCGAAGAGCCTGAAGACCCGCGCAGCCACTATCCCCAGACAACTCTCGAGAAAGGTCACAACCCCGACCAGTTTTCGGCCAAATACGAGGATCCTCAGGTCTACATCCCCCGCGCAAGCAGCGGATCTTCTGTCATCGACGACGAGGACGATGAGGACGACGAAGAAGACGAGAAAGACGACGACAACGCTTTCAGCGAATTCGAGGACGGGCTGGATTCCGGTTCTGACGATTAACCATGTTTAAAAAACTGACGATAGTGCTAGGCCCCACCGCCGTGGGGAAGACAGACTATGCTGTCTGCATGGCCGAAAGCCTCGGCACAGAGATAGTCAACTGCGACTCCCGTCAGTTTTTCAAGGAAATGAATATAGGTGTGGCGCGGCCATCATCCGATGAGCTCGCCCGTGTCAAACATCATTTCATAGCATGCCGCTCAGTGACCGAGCCATACACTGCCGGCCAGTTCGAGCTTGACGCACTGGCACTGCTGGAAGATCTTTTCAAGAAATACGACACAGTCGTTATGGCTGGAGGATCCGGATTCTATATCGACGCCCTCTGCAAAGGTCTCGACGACTTCCCCGCCGCCGACCCGGAGCTTCGCGAAGAACTCACGCGCCGCGCCCGCGAAGAAGGCGTGGAGTCGCTGCGCATGGACCTCAAGCGGCTCGACCCCGCCAGCTACGAGGCCATAGACATCGCCAACTGGCAACGTGTAGTCCGCGCGCTGGAAGTAACGATAGCCACGGGACGCAAGTTCTCGGACTTCAAGACTGCTACGGCCAAGACAAGACCCTTTGAGATTGAGAAAATTGGACTCCACAGGGAACGCGACGTCCTCTATGACCGCATCAACCGCCGCGTCGAAATTATGATGGAGCAGGGCCTGCTTGAAGAAGCCCGGGGCCTGCTGCCCATGCGGGATCTCCCCGCTCTGAACACTGTAGGTTACAAAGAACTGTTCAGCTATTTCGACGGAAGCTGCACCCTCGATGAAGCAGTGTATGCCATCAAGCGCAACACCCGGCATTACGCCAAGCGCCAGATGACATACTGGGGCCGCGACGACAGCATCCGCTGGATCGACCTGTAGCCGGAACAGAAAAAAAAGGAGCGATGACATTACTGTCATCGCCCCTACCACCTAAACACTATTATTGCCTGACAACGCGGGCTTGTTAATTTCGATACAAAGGTACGACAGCGCCCCGAAATTGACTTTAGGTTTTACTTCATGTTCTTTATGAATTGTAACATTGGGGTAAATTTTCAACAACTTCTTTATGATATGTGATATTGTGGGCGAAAAATGTTAGCATTTGTATAAATTCGCACCATGCAACAGTCAATTTCTTTACAATTTCTAACATTGGCTTTTACGCCATTTTCCATTTGTATAGCCTGTCTGTTATCAGCAGCCATCGCCGGCTTTGCTGTATGGTTTGCTTACAGGAATACCGCTAAAAAAATCGCCCGGGTAAACGAAAAAAGTAAAAAGAAACTTGAATTCCTTACCTATTTGCTCCACGAACTCCGTACTCCGGTAACTATGATCCTGACTCCTCTTCAGAAACTGACGGCAAACCGTTATGATGAAGATACAGACTCAGAGTTGCAGTCAATGCAGAAGAACGCCGTAAAGGTTGTTTCCCTGCTTGACAAGTCCATGAATGTCGACCGGATTGTCGACGATGGCAACGACATAAAGTTCAGGGAAATCAATTTCATCAAATATCTCTACAACCTGCTTTCGATCTTCAGATACCAGTCCCGCATGGCAAATGTCGAGATGTCGTTCCACAGCGACCAGGATTCTTTGCCGATATGGGTCGACAGGACCAGGTTCGACGAAGTTCTCATGAATCTGATCAGCCTTGTATTAAAAAATACATATTCTGGAGGCACTGTGGATCTCGATGCTACAAGTGACGGCAAATATGCCTATATCAACATCAAAAACACCGGCAATAGTTTTTCAGATGATTACCTGGCTCACTTGTTCGACCTTTACCGTCGCGCCGATTCAGCAGGCGCAAGTTCGGAGAACAACGTAGAGTTATTCCTTTGTAAAGAAATTGTCAACCAGCATAAAGGCACGATAAAGATTGTCAACCGTCAGGATTGCGAGGGTGTCCGCATAACAATACAGATGCCTCTCGGGAATTCACATATTCCCAAGCACCGCCTTACCAGCAGAGCCAACCTTCTGGATGAGACATGGAACTTTGTCAATTCGGAAAACAAGGGCGAAGAGGAAAATGACGACGCCACTGAAAATTCTCCGAGGAAGTATTCTATTGTCGCTATCGACGAATATCCTGATATATGCCGTTATCTGCAAACATTGCTGAGCCCCAATTTCAACGTTACCACATTCACCAGTCCCAATGAAGGTCTCCAGGCGGCTATAACCGACACGCCTGATCTGGTTATCGCCGAAGTGATGATGTCGGACATGGACGGTATAACTCTGGTAAAGCTGCTGAAGAGCAATTCCAATACAGCTCACATCCCGGTGCTGCTGCTGACAGCGCTGCCGGGTGAAGAAGTGAGAGTGCAGGGCCTGCTCACAGGAGCCGACGCCATAATCTCGAAGCCTTTCAACGAGGAAGAGCTTATCCTGAACTGCAAAAACCTCATCAAGAGCCGTTCCCGTCTGGCAAGCCACATCAAGGAGATGCAGATCACAAAAGATAATCTGCACCCCATCGAATTGCAGAGCAACAACGACTTGCTGATGCAGAAAGTTATCGAGACCATCAACGAACGCATCTCAGACCCGGAGCTCAACGTAGAGATTCTTGCAGACGCCATCGGCATCAGCAGGGTGCACCTGCACCGCAAGATCAAGGAGATCACAGGTTCTTCACCGGGCAAATACATCCGCTCAATCCGTCTGAACCAGGCCGCCCAGCTGCTCAGAGGAGAGAAGAAGAACATATCTCAGATTTCCTACTCAGTCGGATACAGCAACCCGTCTGTCTTCTCGACTGCTTTCCGTCAGTTCTTCGGCATGTCGGCCAAGGATTACCAAAAAAGATATTCCGGCTCCGAAGAGCCGGAATCAGGTCGTCAGCAGCCGCAGCCTAAACCGCAGCAGTCTAATTCATAGTCTCTTATTTTACAGAGACGTGATAGTAGTCGAAGTCTGCGTGACCTCCCGTGGCGAGAGTTGAATAGCAGTAGAGGAAGGTGCGGTAGCCCATGAAGATATCGAGGGTGTAGCGCATCTGCAGCTCTATTCCGCAGTCAGTCCAGTTCTTTCCGTCAAACGAGTACGCGAGTGTAGCAAAGTCGCGGTGAGTGTCGTTGTCATCTGCAGGATCGAAGACATAACTGATCTTCAGAGCTACTGTAGAAGCACCTGCGGGCACTGCGGCAGAAAGAACTTCCACAGAACCGTCGTCATCAGCACCGAGCATGCGTTTGTTGCCTCCGCCGGTACGCTGCATCACGCTCAGACGCTTTGCTCCGTTCTCGTCAACAGCGATTCCCACAGAAGCGTAGTTGCTCTGGAATGCGCAGATACCTGCCCTGTCGCCAGCCTGCAGTCCGCTGAAATCCAGCAGCACTTCAGTGTCGCAGCGAGGGCCGGGAAGCCTCTGGGACGGAGAGTTGCGCGCACGCAGGACGTGCGGAGCCAGAGATGTAGGCCTGATACGGAGCCAGCCCGGACGTTCGGTTACGCTCCAGCCGGCAGCATCGGGATTGTGGTTCCACTGCCATGCAAGACCGAGCTTGTTCTCGGTATATTCGAATTCGTCGTCGCAGAACCAGTTGGGAACGACCGAAGCGACTTTTGCCTTCACGGCAACTTCCTCAGGCATCACACCCACCTCAGCCATCTTCGCCATGCCGTAGGTCTTGCCGCTTGCAAGCCCTGCTGCTTCGCCGCCGGCCATTACGGGCCAGTCGTCATCTCCCCAGACCATCGGCACCAGCACCGGGCAGCGGCCCAGAGGACCGTGGTCCTGGAAAAGGAAGGCATACCAGTCGCCGTTTGGAGTGTCGACAATGCCGCCCTGCGCCACGCCGTTTGCAGAGAAGCCTCCCCTGCCCTCGTTGAGAGTGGTGTAGAGAACTGTCTTCTGCTCGTAGGGGCCAAGGATGTTGCGGCTGCGGTTGCAGATCTCGCGACGGACGCCGCCGCGGGGCCAGTCGATGTCGAAGAGATAATAGTATCCGTTGCGCTTGTACAAGTGGCTGCCCTCGGGCTGCAGCTGAAGTTCGCGCGAGCGCAAATTCAGCAGCAGGCTGTCGACGATGCCGTCTTTCTTGATAGCGCGGAAATTGTCGGTCAGCTGGGTGATGTGGAGGCCGCCGTTGCCATATATTACCCACTCTGAGCCGTCCTCGTCCTCGAAGAGGGCCGGGTCATGGAAGACCACGTCGAAATCGCTGCGGGTCCACTCGCCAGAAGTAAGGTCCTTGGTGTGGTAGATGTAGCTCTTGTGCTGCTCGTTGGCGATGAAGCAGACATGGAACTCGCCGCCGGCATATTTGATGGAAGAAGCCCACGAGCCGCCGCCGTAGCTGAACTCACCGTTCAGGAGGCTGGCCTTGTCGTTGTCCTCCAGCTGGTCATAGATATATGAGACAATCTCCCAGTTGATGAGGTCGGTGCTGTGCATCACGGGCACGCCGGGAAGCAGGTGCATGGTAGTGCTGGTCATGTAGTAGTCGTTGCCGACTCTGATGATGTCAGGGTCGGGAACATCGCCGTAGATTACGGGATTGGAAGTCGTAACGGTGTGATAGCAGCCTGTGCACATCACAAACAATACTGGCAGCGCTGCCAGTATTGCTCTCATAGTTTTAGTTTTCATATCAGGGGATTCGGTATTATTCCTTTACTCGGGTCATCGAGGATTCCATCATGAACCCGCCGGCATCGATCGAGACGTTGACGGTGTCGTCATCGACGAAAGCATAGCTTATGTCGATAGGGGCTCCGAACTCAGGAACGTCGAGCACGCTCTGAAGCTTGCCGTTGACATCTTTGATCTCGAGCTTCTCTTCGGGGCCGCCGGGCATGTCCATCCTGGCGAACACTCCGTCGTCGTTTTTCTCTACCTTGTAGGTGAACTCCATGGTCTGGCCGTTGAAATCGGTCTTCATCAGCCATGTGCCGACGAGTTTGTCAAGTTTGGACTGGGCGTTTGCCTGAACGCTTGACACACAGAGGCCGAGAGCCAGCATCGCAACGATTAAAATTCTTTTCATTTCAGTATTGTTTGGATTTGATTGCAGGTAGTACAAGAACTAAACCAAAAGTAGTGTTTTTTTTGTTTTTAATCGCTAAATTTGGAAACCATTTACGGCAATAATACAACCAAATACTATGACAAACACTACTACAACCAACAAGAATGGAAGACTCGTGGCGATCGTCACCATGTGTTTCATCTTCGCGATGATTTCATTCGTAACCAACATGGCCGCTCCGTTCGGCAACATCTGGAAGGGCCAGTACAGCTGGGCCGCCATGATGGGTAACATGATGAATTTCGCCGCATACTTGTTCATGGGTATCCCTGCGGGCAAGATGCTAGTCAAGGTGGGCTACAAGAAGACCACCCTCATCGCCCTAGCCACCGGTTTCGTCGGCATCTTCGTACAATGGCTCTCAAGCAAGGTAGGTGCTGAAGCCACCATCGGACAGGTGGGTGTCAACATCATGGTCTACCTGCTCGGCGCCTTCATCTGCGGCTTCTGCGTCTGCATGCTCAACACTGTCGTCAACCCGATGCTCAACATCCTCGGCGGCGGTGGCAACAGGGGCAACCAGTTCATCCAGATCGGCGGCACGCTGAACTCTCTCACCGGCACCCTCACTCCCCTGCTCGTGGGCGTCCTCATCGGCACAGTTACCGACAAAACTGCAATGTCTGACGTAGCTCCCCTGCTCTTCATTGCAATGGGTGTATTTGCTCTGGCATTCGTAATCATATCTTTCGTCAAGATTCCCGAGCCTGCACAGGAGCGCAAGGCTACCGCATACGAGCACAGCGCTTGGAGTTTCCGCCACACTGTCCTCGGCGTCATCGCCATCTTCTTCTATGTAGGTATCGAGATCGGCATCCCCGCTCAGCTGAACTTCTACATCTCTGACCTCGGCTTCGAGGGCTCAGCAGCCGTAGCAGGCTTCCTCGCCGCTTCATACTGGTTCCTTATGATGATCGGACGTTTCCTGTCCAGCACCATCAGCGGCAAGATCAGCACCCGCACCCAGATGATCTCAGTGTCGTCGCTTGCCATCCTGCTGCTTCTTATCGCCATCTTCCTGCCTGAGAGCATCAGCATGACTGTCAAGGGTTCTGCCGTTCCTATGAAATGTATCTTCCTTGCCCTCTGCGGTATCTGCACTTCAATCATGTGGGGCGCGATCTTCAACCTCGCAGTCGAGGGCCTCGGCAAATACACCGAGCAGGCTTCCGGCATCTTCATGATGATGGTTGTCGGCGGAGGTATCATGCCTCTCATCCAGCAGGCCATCGCCCAGCGCGCAGGCGCCATCCCCAGCTACTGGCTGGTTGTCGCAATGCTTGCCTACCTTCTCTACTATGCCATCTGGGGCAGCAGGAACGTTAACAAAGACATTAAAGTAGACTAATATGGATAAAGAATACGTAGTTGGCGTGGATGTCGGTGGACAGACCACGAAAATCGGAATAGTTGACCGCCGCGGCGAAATTCCCGCACAGACTGTCATCTCATCTAAATACGGCCCCGACGAGGGAGAGAAATTCATGGACGCCGTATGCTCCACCATCAGGAGCCTTGCCTCCCACATCGGCATGGAGCAGATCCAGGGCATCGGCATCGGAGCCCCGAACGGCAATTACTACACCGGAATGATCGAGGACGCCCCCAACCTCCCCTGGGCCAACGGCAAGAGGGTTTTCCTCAAACAGTACATCGAGTCTAAGCTCAACGTTCCCGTAACTGTCACCAATGACGCCAATGCAGCAGCAGTGGGCGAAATGACCTACGGCGCCGCCCGCGGCATGAAAGACTTCATCATGCTGACCCTCGGCACCGGCGTCGGCAGCGGCATCGTCATCAACGGAGCCCTGGTATACGGCCATGACGGCTTCGCCGGCGAGCTCGGCCACACCAACGCAGTGCGCCACAACGGCCGTCGCTGCGGCTGCGGCCATGACGGCTGCCTCGAGGCCTACGCCTCAGCCATCGGAGTTGCCAAGACTGCCCGCGAATGGCTCGACAGCGGCAAATATCCCGACAGCGTCCTCGGAGACATCCAGGAGATAACTTCCAAAGACGTTTATGAAGCTGCCGTCAAAGGCGACAAGCTCGCTATTGACGTGTTCAACTTCACAGGAAAGATCCTTGGCCAGTCATGCGCCAACTTCGTTGCCTTCAGCGCTCCTGAGGCCATCGTGCTGTTCGGAGGTCTTGCTAGGGCCGGCGAATTCATCTTCAAGCCGATGCGCGAAGCCATGAACGCCAACCTGCTTTCAATCTGGAAAGACAAGATCGCCATCATCCCTTCTGCACTCAAGGAGTCAGACGCCGCCATCCTCGGTGCCGGCGCTCTCGCCTGGTAGGAAGGGCCGTTAATGTCGGCTCTTGCAATATGACGCAATTGCAGAAATAGTTTTTTTATTACTTTTGCAATGCAAAAAGCCTTTTTAGCTCAGTCGGTAGAGCAGCTCATTCGTAATGAGCAGGTCGCGGGTTCGAGTCCCGTGAAAGGCTCCAATCTTATTATAATCCCTATTACTTTTTGTATTCTGCTATGAAAAGACATGTTATCATCGTCCTGGGCGTAGC
>JAFYZI010000207.1 GCA_017548725.1 Bacteroidales bacterium | reverse complement strand
GAGGCGGCACGGAAGGCTAGCATCTATGACCAGATCGTCGCTCTGCCGAAGGGCTTCGAGACGCAGGCCAACCATCTTTCCGGCGGGCAGCAGCAGCGCATCGCCATCGCCAGGATGTTCCTCAAGAACCCTCCCATCATCTTCCTGGACGAGCCCACGGCCTCTCTGGATGCAATCGCCACGGAGCAGATCAAATCGGCCATCGACGCCATCAAGAAAGACCGCACCGTCATCATCATCTCCCACTCCATCTCCCAGATCATCGACAGCGAGATGGTATATGCCCTGCAGGAAGGCCACCTCGAGCAGAGCGGCAACCCCGACGAGCTCTACCGCAAGGGCGGCGTATACAAGGACATAGTCGACGCATCTGCCCGCAGTCTCAACATCGAAAAGCTGGCCCAGACTCTGGCACAGGGAGAATCAGACGGAATGTAATCCGAAGTAAATTGTTAAATTTACACTTGTCATTACTCATATCATCATGAAACAGAAAGGTATCACCAAACGGCAGTTCTGGATCCAGGTGGCTCCCATGGCCCTGTATATCGCAATGAGCATCAACTGGCTGGTTATGGGCATCAGCGAGGGGAGCAAGTTCATGTGGATTATGGGCGCCGCTTTTCTCGCCCTGACTCTCTCGCTGATAGTGTACTACACCGTTATGCTCAAGCGCCGCCGCATTGAAGATGCGCAGCTCGACGAGCAGCTCACCAAGTCTTTCAAGGAAGGAATGAAAGGGGCCGGCATAGTGTTCGGCATCATCACTTTCGGCTTTCTTCTGGCCTTCATCCTCGTAGCCATCTTAACTTAACAACATAATCATTATGGCAACCATCATCATAATCGCATCCCTGCTGTTCATCCTCGGCATCTTCATCCTTTCGGGGAAAGGCGACAATCTGATCGCAGGATATAACACGGCATCAAAGAAAGACAAAGAGAAATATAATGTCAAACGCCTCCGGCTGGTCTTCGGATTGCTGCTGATACTCCTTGCCCCGGCCTGCTTCCTGCTGAACTATAAAGATTATATAAGCGGGCTGGTCTCTTTCATAGTGATAACCGTCATTCTGGCCTTCGTGGCAATCATCCTCGGAAATACCTGGGCCAAGAAAAAGTAATAAAACCAGATACCATGAAACAATCCGCCATCCTTTCTGCCGTCATCGCGCTGCTGCTTCTGAGCGGATGCGCAGGCAGCAACAATTCATCCGCAAGCCTTGACGAGCTGTTCCAGACCAGGCGCAGCATCAGGGCATATCTTCCTGACAAGACTATAAGCGAAGCCCAGGTGCGAGAACTTCTGGCCGCCACCCAGAACGCCCCCTCATGGGCCAACTACCAGCCCAGCAAATATTATGTCGCCATCAGCAAGGAGGCCCACGATGCCGTCTGCGAATATGTCGGCTTCAACAAGGACCGGGTAGCTAATGCTCCCGTGCTTCTGGTCTCTACCTACGAGCGTGGCAAGTCTGGTTATCTCCAGGGGCAGCAGACCAACGAGCTGTCTGACGAATGGGGCGCCCATGACAACGGCCTGAGCGACGCATACCTGATCCTCAAGGCCCGGGACATGGGTTTTGATACGCTTATTATGGGCACTCGCGACAGCGACGGCCTGCGGGCTCTTTTCGACATCCCGGAGAATGAGACTGTCATGGCCGTCATCGCCCTCGGCTACAGAGCCGAAGAACCCCGCATGCCCGGCCACAAGTCCATGGACGAGTTCGCCAAGTTTTTCTGATCAGACAAACCCGCCCCGCATCGCATCGATATCGTCGCGCGTGTTTTGTAATCACGCGTTTTCTTTTGTTCATTTTTGAGCTTCTACAAGTATTTCGGGTTTGAGCGGTTTTTTTGTATATTTGGTTTTTGTTAAAATGCCTAACACGTACTATATGAAAAGAATATTATTCCTGACTAGCCTTTGTGCGGCTCTGCTGCTTTCAGCCTCGGTGGATGCCCGCGAGGTGGTTTCTATGAATGAAGCGTGGAACTTCACTCCCACCCGTTCTGCCGGAGGCGGCCGCTGGGGCGGCTTCGGCCGTGGCGGCGGGAACCAGCAGGTGGTGAATCTGCCTCATACATGGAATGCTGAAGACTTCATGAACGACGCCGGATACCGTCGCGGCTTCGGCACCTACACCAAGCAGTTCGATGTTCCGGACGAGTATCGCGGCAAGCGCGTCTTCCTGCAGTTCGAGGGTGCAGGCTCAATGGCCACCGTCATGGTCAACAACAAGATTGTCGGCGAGCACCGCGGCCCGTATAATACTTTCACATTCGAGATTACTGACAACCTTCGCATAGGTACTGTCAACAGCCTGACCGTCATCTGCGACAACGAGCCTACCTTCGACATCGCACCTCAGGCCGGCGACTTCAACGTTTACGGCGGCCTCTACCGCGACGTCTGGATGATCGTGACCGACGAAGCCTGCATCAGCCCTCTCTACTTCGGTTCGTCTGGAGTGCTGATTTATCAGCCAGTCGTTACGGAGAAGTATGCTGAGGTCCGCGCTGAGATCCACCTCTCTACCGCCACCGACTACAACGGCTGCGAGGTTTACTTCGCAATTGAAGACGCTGCCGGGAAAGTTGTGGCAGAGCGTGCCTCGACCCTCATCAACAACGACCTAGCAATCTGCGGCCTGGGCGTCGAGAACCCTCACCTGTGGAACGGCAAGGAAGACCCCTATCTCTACAAGGCCGTCACCGTACTGAAGAAAGACGGCAAGGAGATCGACCTCATGGAGGAGAACATCGGCTTCCGCTATTTCTGGGTTGACAAGGACAAGGGCTTCTTCCTGAACGGCAAGCACATCAAGCTGAACGGCGTCTGCCGCCATCAGGACTGGGCAGTCATCGCATCGGCCCTCACTGAAGAAAATCACATTGCCGACTATGACCTCTTCGACGAGATCGGAGCTAACGCCCTTCGTCTGGCCCACTACCCTCAGGCCCACTTCATGTTCCGCGAAGCTGACCGCAGAGGCTACCTCGTATGGGAGGAAATTCCCTTCGTCGCCAGCTACGTCGACTACGAAGGTTTCCGCGACAACCTCCGCCTTCAGCTGCGTGAAATGATTATCCAGAACTTCAATCACCCCTCAATCGTATTCTGGGGCCTGTTCAACGAAGTTCACGACAATATCGACGCAATCGTGGCTGACCTCAACGCCATCGCCCACGAGTTGGATCCCGGCCGTCTGACCACCTGCGCCACCGACCAGGAGCACACCTACATCACCACTACCGACGGCACCGGCTGGAACAAATACTTCGGCTGGTATTACGACACCGTGGCTGACTTCGGTCCGTTCCTCGACGACTGGCACGCCCGCTTCCCGAACGCCCTGATCAGCATCAGCGAGTACGGCGGCGGCGCAGCCCTCTCTGTCCATGTGCCCAAGTACGGCCCGGAAGATGAAGTTGACGTGCGCTCGGTATCCCGCGGCCACTGGCATCCCGAGGAGAAGCAGACCTACATCCATATCAACAACTGGAAGACTATCGCCGAGCGCGACTACGTCTGGGGTTCATTCGTATGGAACATGTTCGACTTCGGCAGCGGCATGCGTCAGGAAGGCGACACCAACAACCTCAACAACAAAGGCCTGATAACCCACGACCGCAAGACCAAGAAGGATGCATTCTACTTCTACAAGGCCAACTGGAACAAAGCGGCCCAGACCGTACACCTCTGCTCTAAGCGCTACACCGACCGCGAAGAGGACACCACTGACGTGATCGTATTCACCACCGCTCCGTCAGCCAAGCTGTACATCAACGGCAAGTTGGTTGGCAACGCCAAGACCGACGCCTACGCAACTGTCCGCTGGCCGGACGTCAAGCTCAGCAAAGGCCAGAACAATGTGGTAGTCAAGACTGCCCATGGAGAAGATTCAACTGTTTGGAATGTTAAATAGAATGAAGAAATCATTTTTACTCATAGTCAT
>JAFYZI010000206.1 GCA_017548725.1 Bacteroidales bacterium | reverse complement strand
GGAAGCTGAGGAAGCCTCATCGCCCCGAATCCGAGCGCCGACAGCCTTTCATCTAGGATCGTGTGGTAAAACATATCAACAAAGATACTGAAATAAAACTGGCCTTACCTTCTGAGGCAAGATCCTTCGCTGCGCTCAGGATGACACGCGTTAAATTATCTTCGCGATAGCGTTGATGTAGGCTTCGGCGGCGGCAGTGACGATGTCCGGATTGGCGGAGTAGCCGTAGAAGAACTGACCGTTGTTCTCGACCTGGATGTGCACGATGCCGTTGTCTTCAGTGCCGCGGGTGATGGACTGCACCAGCATCTCCTCGAGATTGATGCGGCGGTGCACCAGCGAGCGGATGGCGGTGAAAGCTGCGTCCACAGGGCCTTTGCCGCTGCATGTGGCGCTGCATTTCTCCCCGTCGATGATGAGGCCAACCGTAGCCATCGGAATAGAATTCTTACCGCAGACAACCTGCAGATAATCCAGCTTTATCTTCTGGACGATATCGTCCTGGCTGATGCCTGAGATGGCATAGAGGTCATTGTCGTCGATCTCCTTCTTGCGGTCGGCAAGGTCGAGGAACTTCTTGTAGGCGTCGGCAAGCTCGTCGGTGCCCAGCACGATGCCCAGCCTGCGGAGATGGTGGTCCAGAGCCGCACGGCCGCTGCGGGCGGTGAGAGTGATTGTAGAATCGTTGATGCCGATATCCTGCGGATCGATGATTTCGTAGCTCTCGCGGTTCTTCAGCACGCCGTCCTGATGGATGCCGGAAGAGTGGGCGAAAGCGTTGCGGCCCACGATAGCCTTGTTGGGCTGCACGGGCATCCTCATCAGAGAAGACACCTGATGGGAAATCTTGGTTATGTTCTTTGTGAGGATATCTGTATGGACAGGGAACTCCTTGCGGCTGCGGATAGCCATCACAACCTCCTCGAGGGCGGTGTTGCCGGCACGTTCGCCTACGCCGTTCACAGTAACTTCAGCCTGACGGGCGCCGTTCATCACGCCGGCCAGGGTATTGGCGGTGGCCATGCCGAGGTCATTGTGGCAATGGGTAGATATGATGGCCTTGTCGATGTTCGGCACGTTGTTCATGAGATAAGCTATCTTGGCGCCGTACTCTGCAGGGAAGCAGTAGCCGGTAGTGTCAGGAATATTGACGACGGTGGCTCCGGCGGCAATCACGGCCTCCACAACCTTGGCGAGGAACTCATTGTCGGTGCGGCCGGCATCCTCGGCGTAGAACTCCACGTCGTCGACAAATCTGCGGGCATACTTGACGCAGGCGATGGCCCTCGCCAGGATGTCCTCGCGGTTGGAGTTGAACTTATACTTAATATGGTAATCGGAAGTGCCGATGCCGGTGTGGATGCGCTTCAGCTCGGCGAAGTGCAGAGCCTCGGCGGCAGCGTCGATGTCCTTCTCGACAGCCCTCGACAGAGCGCAGATGCGGGAAGACGTCACAACCTTTGATATTTCGACCACGCTCTTGAAGTCACCGGGGCTGGAAATGGGGAAGCCGCACTCGATGATGTCTACGCCCAGAGACTCCAGTAACTTGGCGAGTTCTATCTTTTCAATGGTGTTGAGCTGGCAGCCGGGGACTTGCTCTCCGTCCCGGAGAGTGGTGTCGAAAATGTATAATTTGTCGTTCATGCTGACAAAGGTATGGATATTTGCCAATAATCTAATAAAATTTTGTGAATTATGCAAAAAGAATTTTACCTTTGCGTGCAGAACCGTTAATCAAGGATTCACAATGCAGACCGCTATTATCAACAGCATCCGACTCGTCCTCACCCTAGACCTGCTGGTGCTGGTCGTGAGCGCCTTGTAAGCAAGAATCCACAACGGAATTATACTATACAGTTTCACTTGTTGGATTCTTTCCGATAAGTGAATTTTTTTTTAAGAAGATAATGAAGTTAAGAAGTAGTGTAACGTTTGAGGGAGCAACCATGGCGGGCGCCAGAGGTCTTTGGAGAGCCAACGGCATGGACGACCGCTTCGTCGGCAAGCCGATAATCGCAGTAGTCAACTCCTTCACACAGTTCGTTCCAGGCCACATGCATCTCCACGAGATCGGCCAGATCGTAAAGAAGAAAATCGAAGAACTCGGCTGCTTCGCCGCAGAGTTCGACACCATAGCAATTGACGACAGCATCGCGATGGGCCACGGCGGAATGCTCTATTCACTTCCTTCCCGTGAGATAATAGCCGACAGCGTTGAATATATGTGCAACGCGCACTGTGCTGACGCTATGATATGCATCTCCAACTGCGACAAGATAACGCCCGGTATGATGATGGCCGCCATGAGGCTCAACATTCCGGCCGTTTTTGTATCCGGAGGTCCCATGGAAGCCGGAAACGTCGATGGCAAGGACTGCGACCTGATTGATATTATGGTGAAGGGCGGAGACCCTGCAACGCCGGCCGACGAGCTGCTGCGCTACGAACGCGCCGCCTGCCCGACCTGCGGCTGCTGCTCAGGAATGTTCACCGCCAACTCGATGAACAGCCTCACCGAGGCCCTCGGAGTTGCGCCGGTGGGCAACGGCAGCATCCTGTCTACCCACAAGTGCCGCCGCGACCTCTTCGAGAAGGGCGCCGAACTTATAGTAAAGCTAGCCAATGACTACTACTTCAAAGATGACGAAAGCGTGCTTCCGCGCTCTATCGCCGACAAGGCTGCATTCGAGAATGCAATGAGCCTCGACATCGCTATGGGCGGCTCGACCAATACTGTCCTCCATCTGCTGGCGATAGCCCACGAGGCAGGTGTCGACTTCACCATGGCCGACATCGACCGTCTGTCCCGCAAGGTTCCCGTACTCTGCAAGGTCGCCCCGAGCTACCATTACCACGTGCAGGATGTGAACAGGGCCGGTGGCATCATGGGCATCCTCGGCGAGCTGGCCAAAGGCGGCTTGTTGCACACCGACGCCAAGAGGGTGGACTATCCCACACTGGCCGACGCCATAGCTGACAACGACATCACAGCCGCAGCCGGTAAGGACGCTACCAGATATGCAGTGGCACATCCCAACGCAGCCAAATATCTCGCGGCTCCGCTCGGAAAGCGCACCGGAGTGCTCGGCGGCTGCGACAAATATTATAAGGAATTCGACATCGACCGCAAGGCCGGCTGTATCCGCAGCATAGAGAATGCGTACATGAAGGACGGCGGCCTGGCAGTGCTCAGCGGCAACATCGCCTTGAACGGCTGCATCGTTAAGACCGCAGGCGTGGACGAAAAGATATTCAAGT